>NZ_QPES01000002.1:600000-830561 GCF_009455685.1 Paraburkholderia hayleyella
CTTCGCGTCCGTGCTTGCGCGCGCAAAAGCTGGGAATCAGGTCCATCGGGCCCGGACGATACAACGCCACCAGCGCGATGATGTCTTCGAAACGGTCCGGCTGCGCATCCTTGAGCATGCCTTGCATGCCACGGCTTTCAAGCTGGAACACCGCCACAGTGTTGGCTTTTTTCAGAATCGTGAACGCGGCGGAATCATCCAGCGGCACCCCGGAGAGCAGCCAGTCGTGCTTCGCCGGGTCTAGCCGGCGAATATAACGCTCAGCCCAATCGAGAATGGTCAGCGTGGTCAAACCCAGAAAATCGAACTTCACCAGGCCCACGGCTTCGACATCGTCCTTGTCGTACTGGCTCACCACACCGCTTTCGTCGCCTTGCGTGTAGAGCGGGCAAAAATCGGTCAGCTTGCCCGGCGCGATCAGCACCCCGCCCGCGTGCATGCCGACGTTGCGCGTCAGGCCTTCAACGCGCTGTGCCAGTTCCAGCAACTGGCGCACTTCGTCTTCGTTGTCAAAACGCTCCTGCAGTTGCGGTTCTTCTTTCATCGCGTCGGCGATGGTGACGTGCTTGCCCGGCTTGAACGGAATCAGCTTGGCGATGCCATCGGTGAACATGTAGCCCAGATCGAGCACGCGGCCGATATCGCGCACCGCTGCTTTGGCCGCCATCGTGCCAAACGTGGCGATTTGCGACACCGCATCCGCGCCGTACTTTTGCTTCACGTACTGGATCACACGATCACGGCCTTCCTGGCAGAAGTCGATATCGAAGTCAGGCATCGAGACCCGTTCAGGGTTCAGGAACCGTTCGAACAGCAGGTTGTAGCGCAGCGGATCGAGATCGGTCACGCCCAGCGCGTAGGCCACCAGCGAGCCCGCCCCCGAGCCCCGCCCTGGCCCCACGGGCACGCCGTTATTTTTGGCCCAGTTGATAAAGTCCGCGACGATCAGGAAGTAGCCTGGAAAGCCCATGCTAATGATCGTGCCGCATTCGAAGTGCAAACGCTCGTTATAGACGGGGCGCTGCGCCTCGCGCTCAACCGGATCGGGATACAGCTGCAGCAGGCGCTTTTCGAGCCCCTCTTGCGACAATTGCACCAGGTAGTCGTCCAGCGACAGGCCATCCGGCGTCGGAAAAAGCGGCAGCCGGGGTTTGCCGAGTTCGAGTGTCAGATTGCAGCGCTTTGCAATTTCGACCGTGTTGGCGAGCGCCGCAGGAATATCCGCGAAGAGCGCCGCCATTTCGTCTTGCGTGCGGAAGTATTGATCGGTGGTAAAGCGTTTGGGCCGCCGGGGGTTGGCGAGCATGTCGCCCTCGGAGATACACACGCGCGCTTCGTGCGCGGTGAAATCGTCGGGGATCATGAACTGCAGCGGGTGCGTGGCAACCACGGGCAACTTGAGCGCAGTGGCCAGCGCCACGGTTTGCTGCACGCAGGTTTCGCCACCCGGCTGGCCGCAGCGTTGCAGCTCAAGATAGAACGCACCCGGGAAAATCTCCGCCCAGCGTTGCGCGTGACGCCGGGCCGCGGCTTCGTTGCCGTTGGCCAGCGCCATGCCGACGTCGCCGAGCTGCGCGCCGGACAGCGCCAGCAACCCCTCGCCCAAGCCAGTAGCCAGCCACTCGGCGGCGACTTCGGCGCGTCCGCGATACTGGTTGGTGAGCGAGGCGCGGCTCAGGAGTTCGCACAGGTTCAGATAACCGCGCTGGTTGCGCACCAGCAGCAGCAGGCGCGAGGGTTTATCGCGGTCGTCGGGATTGGCGATCCAAACATCGCACCCGGCAATGGGTTTGACCCCTTTGCTGCGGGCTTCCTTATAGAAGCGGACAAGGCCAAAGGCATTGCTGAGATCGGTGAGCGCGAGCGCGCCCTGACCGTCTTTGGCCGCTGCCTTGACGATATCGTCAAGACGCACGATGCCATCGGCAATGGAGAATTCGGAGTGAACGCGGAGATGGACAAAACGGGGATCTGGCATGGGCGCCATTGTAACTCGACCCTCCGCCAAAACCAGGGGCCAACCTGTGTATTCAGCCGTTGCTGGCCATCCGGCCAGGTATCGTGCGAGCCATGCGAGGAGGATCATCTGGATGAGCGATAATGCTGGGTTCCGGCATGCCATCCTGCGCTTTGCCCAGCCTCATCCCGGCGCACGGCGCCTGGCAGCGGCTGTTTGCGGGCCTTCCTGCCAGAAAGCGTGGCACGGGCTTGATGTTCATGGCCCATGTGCTCATGGGCCATGGGCATCCGTGAGATCGGGCCGCGCGCCTGATTTCACGCCCGGTGCGCCCACCTTCACCTGTTACCTGTCATTTGTTACTTGCGGCCTTCACGGCTAAACCATCATGAGCATCGTCAATCTTGCCGCCTACCAGTTTGCAACCCTTGAAGCCATAGCCGAGTGGCGTCCGCTGATCACCCGCCGCTGCGAGGAGCTCGGCCTGCGTGGCACGGTCTTGCTAGCGCCGGAAGGCATCAACCTGTTTATCGCAGGCAGCGCTGAATCGGCCCACGCCTTCATCGACTATCTGCGCCACGATCCGCTTTTTGCAGGCAAATTCGCGCAGTTGCAGTTCAAGCAAAGCCTGTCGCCAACACAACCGTTTCGCCGCATGCTGGTCAAGCTCAAGCGCGAAATCATCACCATGAACAAACCGGCCATCCAGCCTGAACTGGGACGCGCGCCCGCCGTCGATGCGCCGACGCTCAAGGCCTGGCTCGACCAGGGCCATGACGATTCGGGCCGGCCCGTGGTCATGCTCGACACGCGCAATGCCTTCGAAGTCGATGTCGGCACCTTCGACAACACGCTCGATTACCGCATCAGCAAGTTCAGCGAGTTTCCCGTTGTCATCGAACAGCATCGCGCGGATCTCGACGGCAAGACCGTGGTGTCGTTTTGCACCGGTGGCATTCGCTGCGAAAAAGCAGCGATCTACATGAAAGAACTCGGCATCGATCACGTCTATCAGCTGGAAGGCGGCATCCTGAAATACTTCGAAGAGGTCGGCGGCGCGCATTACCACGGCGACTGCTTTGTCTTCGACTATCGCACCGCGCTCAACCCGCAACTCGAACCCACCGCCACCGTGCAGTGCTTTGGCTGTCGCGCCGTAGTCAGCCCGGAAGCGCAGCGCTCGCCGCTGTATGTCGCGGGCAAGACTTGCCCCGCGTGTCATGAGCGCTATCACGGCCAGGGTGGCAAGAAGGCCAGCGCGAACGCTGGCAACAACGCTCTGCCGGCGCACTGATTTTGCAGGGCCAGTACGGCCTCCGGCTCTGAACTCAAGCGCGCTTTCCAGACAGCCGCCATGCGCTATCGCGGACGCTTCGCCCCTTCGCCCACCGGGCCGCTACATTTTGGCTCGCTGGTCAGCGCGCTAGCGAGCTGGCTCGATGCACGGGCGCATCACGGTGTCTGGCTGGTGCGCATCGAAGACCTCGATGGCCCGCGCACCGTGCCAGGCGCGGCAGAGGCCATCCTCGGCACGCTGGCGCGCTTCGGCCTTCACCCTGATGAGCCGCCGGTCTGGCAAAGCCAGCGTTACACCCATTACCAGCAAACCTTCGATGCGCTTCAGGCAAGCGCCGGGCCGCGGCCGCTGCTGTACCCCTGCGGCTGCACGCGCAAGGAAATCGCCGATTCACTGCTGCACGCGCATGCACGCCACGCCACGCTCGCCTATCCCGGCACATGCCGCACGGGTCTGCATGGACGATCCGCGCGTGCGTGGCGGCTCAGGGTTCCGGATGAGGCTGCGGCGGTGATCCGTTTCGACGACCGCTGGCAAGGCGCGCAAAGCCAGAATCTGGCCACCGGGGTCGGCGACTTCGTCCTGCTGCGGGCAGATGGTCAATGGGCGTATCAACTGGCAGTCGTCGTCGACGATGCACAGGCGGGTATCACGGATATCGTGCGCGGTGCCGATCTGCTTGATTCGACGGCACGGCAAATCTATCTGCAACGCTGCCTGCAAGTGCCCACGCCGCGCTATCTTCATGTGCCGGTGGTCACTAACGCTGCAGGAGAAAAACTCAGCAAGCAAACGGGCGCGGCGCCGCTCGATGACACCGCCCCGCTGCCCGCGCTGCTGGCGGCCGCCCGTCATCTGGAACTGGTCTTGCCCACGGCGGCGGCCGTTTCGCTGGAGGCGTTTTATGCCGCTGCAACGGCGGCCTGGGCACAGCGCTTCGTGCCGCATGAGTCATCAGACATCCGCGCTTTGCGCTGAAACCTGAACCAGAAACACCGCGCGAAAACAAACCTCAAAAACAAAAACAGCGCACAGCCCAGGAAAAGCCTCCCGGTACCGCACGCTGTTGTTCGCCTTCAGCTCAACCCAGGCGCTCGGGTAATCAGTAATCAGTAATCAGGCAATCCGTAATCAGGAAGACGAGTTGTCTTTGCGTGGCCGGCCCAAGCCGCCAAGCAAGGCCGCAAGCGGCTGCTTCGAGGCAGGCCGCGCCGCGGACGTGCCTGATGCTTCATCCACCGGCCGGGCATTGGGCGAGGGTTCATAAGGCTTCAGGAAAAAATCGTCGACCGGCGCGCTACGCCCATGGTGCGGCTGTTGATACGAGCGCTCATGCGTGCCTGACGTGCGCCGCCGTGTCGAACGCTCGTCGCGCTCACGACGCCCGCCCGTGCCGCGCTCCTCGGGCACATGCCGCAGCGGCACCGTCACCGCGAGCCGCTGAACCTCCAGCGGACGCTTGATCAGCTTCTCGATATCCGCCAGTTGCTTGCGCTCGTTCGGGCTGCACAGCGACAGTGCATCGCCCAGCGCCCCGGCGCGGCCTGTACGGCCAATCCGGTGGACATAATCTTCCGCGCTAAACGGCAAATCGAAATTGATCACCGCAGGCAGCTCGGCGATATCCAGCCCGCGGGCCGCCACATCGGTGGCCACCAGGGCTTCGATCTCGCCGCGCTTGAACGCTTCCAGCGCCTGCATCCGTTCGTTTTGCGTGCGGTCGCCGTGAATCGCCGTGGCCACCACGCCATCGCGCTCCAGTTGCCGTGCCAGCCGGCCCGCGCCGATCTTGCTATTGCAAAACACGATGACCTGTTTCAAACCCCGCTCGCGGATCAGTTGCACCACCGCCCGCGATTTGTCGCCTTCGGCTACTTCATAAACGATCTGCGTGACGTTGGCGGCAGTCGAGTTACTGCGCGCCACTTCGATGGTCAGCGGATCGCGCAGGTAAGTCGCCGCCAGTTTCTTGATATCGCCGGAGAACGTCGCTGAGAAGAGCAACGTCTGACGCTCTTTCGGCAAGAGGTTCAGGATGCGCTGCAAATCGGGGAGAAAACCCATGTCCAGCATGCGGTCGGCTTCATCGAGCACGAGAATCTGCACCTGGCCCAGTTGCACGGTTTTTTGCTGAACATGATCGAGCAGGCGGCCCGGCGTAGCGATCAGGATTTCGACGCCCCGGCGCAGTTCCGCCGATTGCGGGTTCATATCCACGCCGCCGAACACCACCGTGCTGCGCAGCGGCGTGTACTTGCCATAGGACAAGACATTGGCCGCCACCTGGTCGGCCAGCTCACGCGTGGGCGTGAGGATCAGCGCACGCACCGGGTGGCGGGCAGGCGAGGCACTCGTGCTGGCATGCGGCAGCAGCCGTTGCAGGATCGGCAGCGAGAAGCTCGCTGTCTTGCCCGTTCCGGTTTGTGCCGCGCCCATCATGTCGCGTCCGGCCAGCACAACCGGAATCGCCTGTGCCTGGATGGGCGTGGGCGTCGTGTAACCCTGTTCGGTGACAGCCCGCAAGATATCGTCGGCAAGGCCGAACTGGGTAAAAGACGCAACTGGGGCTGAAGGCGTGTCGGTGGCGGCGGTGTCGGACATGGTGGCATTCGCTAAGTCATGCGCCTCTACGGCATATCACGTGGTTAAAAACCGCGCTAAAACCGCAAGGGCATTGGGATGAAGGCGGAGTCACGGTGTGCTGCACGAGGCTCACGGTGGGCTTCACGGTGAAACTCACGGCAGGACTCAACCATGACTCAAAGACAGGCGGGAAGATAGCGCTCAAATGTGACCGGTTACGCCAGGCTCCGGCCAACGGCATAACACACCGCCGGAAAAAGCGCGATTGTAACACCCCGCCGCCCGGGCACCAGCGGGCTCCGGGCGGGGAAGCCAGGCGCCACGCGGCTGGCCTTATGCATCACATATCACGCGCATCACATATCACGCGTCAGGTTTCAGGCGCCCGGCGCCCGACACCTGACACCAGGCTTCACGTCCTGCATCAGCCACGCTGACGCATCACCATCAGGCGCAGCTCGGTCATGTCCTCGATGGCATAGCGCACGCCCTCGCGGCCCAGCCCCGAATCCTTCACGCCGCCATACGGCATGTTGTCCACGCGAAACGACGGCACATCGTTAATGACCACTCCGCCCACGTCCAGCTCGTCCCACGCGCGATGAGCATGCGTCAGCGAATCGGTGAAGATGCCTGCCTGCAAGCCGAAATCGCTGTCGTTGACCGCGGCCAGCGCCTGCGAAAAATCGTCGAAACGCTCCAGCATCGCCACCGGGCCAAACGCTTCCTTGCGATAGAGGTCCGAGGTACGCGGCACGTTTTCGAGCAGCGTCGCTTCGAACATCGCGCCCTTCACCTGGCCCCCAGCGATGATCTTCGCGCCGGCCTGCACCGCATCGGCCATCCAGCCCGCCAGACGCTCGGCCTCGCCGACGGAGATCATCGGGCCAACAAAGGTTTTCTCGTCTTTCGGGTCGCCCATGACCAGCGAGCGGGTTTTGGCCACCAGCCGCTCGCGCAGCGCGTCATACAGCGAGGCATGCACGAGAACGCGCTGTACCCCGATGCAGCTTTGCCCCGACTGATAGAACGCGCCAAAGGCAAGGCGCTCGACCACGTAATCGAGTTTGTCGCGCTGGTCGCTATCGACTACCGCCGCCGCATTGCCGCCGAGTTCAAGAATGACTTTCTTCTTGCCCGCCCTGTTTTTCAGCGCCCAACCCACGGCGGGCGATCCCGTGAACGATAGCAGCCGGAAACGCTCATCGGTGGTGAATAAATCCGCGCCATCGCGGTGCGCGGGCAGAATCGAAAACGCGCCTTTGGGCAGATCCGTCTGCGCCAGAATCTCGCCCATGATGAGCGCGCCGACCGGCGTGCGGCTGGCAGGCTTGAGCACGAACGGCACCCCCGCAGCAATCGCGGGCGCGACCTTGTGCGCGGTCAGGTTCAGCGGAAAGTTAAAGGGCGAAATAAACGAACAGGGGCCCAGCGGCACCCGCTTCACATAGCCGTGGTAGCCCCGCGCGCGCGCCGAGATTTCGAGGTTGACGATCTCGCCATCGAGCCGCACGGCTTCTTCCGCCGCGACCTTGAACGTGTCGATCAGGCGCGTGACCTCGCCGCGCGCATCGTTGAGCGGCTTGCCCGCTTCGATGCACAGCGCCATGGCCAGTTCATCGAAGCGCTCGCGGAAACGGCTGACGCAATGCTCCAGCACCGCCTGGCGCTGGTACGGCGCGAACGCGCGCAAGGCAGGCTGCGCCGCGACCGCATGGCCGATAGCGGCGTCGATCGCGCGGGCATCGGCTAGCGCCACGCGGGTGGCGACTTCGCCGCTGTATTTGTCGGTAACTTCGAGATCGGTATTCGCCGCGATGGCTTCGTTGGCGAGGTAATACGGGTAGCTGGCTTTCAACATGACACGTACTCCGGGTTGCAATGACAGGGTTCGACCCAATGCCTGGGCTCGGGCCGGGCGAGCAAAGCCACGCTCAAAGCTGGGCGCTCAGACGTTTGATCTCGCGGTTCAGCACGCGCTCGTTGTCGGAATAATCGATCGGCAAATCGATGACATGCACGCCGGGCGTGGCAAAACATTCACGCAGCAAAGGCGCGAACTGGTCCGCGGCGGTGATGCGATGGCCTTTTGCGCCATAGCTTTCGGCATACGCGACAAAATCCGGGTTGCTCAGCGTCATGCCGTAATCGGGGAAGTTCATGTTCTCCTGCTTCCAGCGGATCATGCCGAAGGCATCATCGCGCACGATCAGCACCACCAGATCGAGCCCCAGACGCACCGCCGTTTCGAGTTCCTGCGAATTCATCATGAAACCGCCATCGCCGCACACCGCCATCACCTTGCGCTCGGGATGAACGATCTTGGTCGCAATCGCCGAGGGCAGCCCCGCGCCCATCGAGGCGAGCGCGTTGTCGAGCAGCAGTGAGTTCGGCTCGTGCGCCCGGTAGTAGCGCGCAAACCAGATCTTGTACATGCCGTTGTCGAGACAGACGATGCCATCCACCGGCGTTGTCTCGTAGACATCCTGGACGATGCGCACCGGGTACATCGGAAAGCGGTCATCCAGCTGGCCGCGCGCCAGATGCGCCTCGAAATGCTGCTTGATCATGGCGAAGCGGCTGAAATCCCAATGGGAAGGCTGCTGTTTCAGGCTTTCCTTGAGCTGCCACACGGCATTGGCGATATCGCCCACCACTTCGATCTGCGGGAAATACACCGGATCGACCTGCGCGCCGAGAAAGTTCACGTGAATCACGGTTTTCTCGCCCGCATCGCCGCCGCGCATGAAAAACGGAGGTTTCTCGATCACGTCGTGGCCGACGTTGATGATGCAGTCGGCGTGCTCGATGGCGCGGTGCACGAAGTCTCCATCCGAGAGCGTGGCGTTGCCCAGCCACAGCGGATGCGATTCGTCGATCACGCCCTTGCCCATCTGCGTGGTGAAAAACGGAATGCCGATCTGGTCCACGAACTCGCGCAGCATCTTGCGCGTGGTTTTACGGTTACCGCCCGCGCCGATCATCAGCAACGGATGACGCGCGCGGCAAATGGCTTCGACCGCATGCGCGACGGCTTTTTCCTCGGCTACCGGACGGCGGCTGAAACTCTTCGGAATCGGCTTGCCGTCGCCCTCCTCGTGCGCCACGTCTTCGGGCAGCTCCAGATGCACCGCGCCCGGACGCTCTTCCTCCGCCTGGCGAAACGCCTCGCGCACCAGCGCTGGAATATTGCCAATCGAGACAATCTGCCGCGTGTATTTGGTGAGCGGCTCCATCATGCGCACCACGTCGACGATCTGGAAATGCCCCTGCTTGCTGGACTTGATCGGCTTTTGCCCGGTCACCATCAGCATCGGCATGCCGCCCAGTTGAGCGTAGGCCGCCGCCGTGACGAAGTTGGTCGCGCCGGGGCCAAGGGTCGCCAGACACACGCCCGTGCGCCCCGTCAGACGCCCATAGGTGGCCGCCATGAAACCCGCCGCCTGTTCGTGGCGCGTGAGGATGAGCCGGATGCGCGAGCGGCGCAACGATTCCAGCAAATCGAGATTTTCTTCGCCGGGAATGCCGAAGACGTATTCCACGCCTTCCGCTTCGAGTGCTTTGACGAACAGATCGGATGCTTTCATAAGGAGTCTCGCTTGACGAACGCGCGCAGGCCGCAAGCGGCCGGCACGACTGGGAACGGAAAACAGCAGGACGGGCGCCTGGGGCCGGCGGCGGCCGCGCGCCCGGATAAAATCGCACGGCTTGCAGGCAGCCTGGTGGGCGGCGTCATGGCGCGTGCTTAACGCGAGGCGGGCCGCGAAGTGACGCAGCCGGACAGCAGCGGCGGCGCGTTGTCGCCCGCCATCGCGTCGTACAGATCCGCGTGCTCGCCCTTGGTCCACCACGTGTAGTTTTCGGCCTGATACTTCACACCGGACGCCGCCACGGTGCTCACGAACAGCAGCGTTTTGCCTTTGACCGGCACGAGCGCGAAGCTTTGGCCATTCACCGCATTCAGATACCTCACCCGCAACGGCTTGCCCGTGGTGCAGGTGTACTGGCTGCTGGTGTGCGGCCCGCTCGTCTGGATTTCGGCCAGTTTCAGCGGCGCGGCCCACGCCGCGCTGCCCAGTGCGAGGGCGCCCAGGCCCGTTGCGATAGCGCTCAACCACGGCTTCATCGGCATGCTCCTTGTTGTTGGCAGAGGAAAACGGCTCACGACAAACCTGCGTGAGACACGGTTCATGGATCGACCACATCGGCACAGACATCGGTCGGGGCGGCGGCCACGTGGCCCACCAGCGGCACGATCTTCAAGCCCGCCGAGGCCACCCGGCACGGCGCGGCCATCAGGCCGCAACCGGCTGTCGCCAGCAGCAGCCCCGCACCAACCGCAAGAGAAAACGCGCGCGCCAGCCGGCGGCGCCATGAAGAAAAAACGGAAACGGGCACAGCAATCGTGAAGCGAATCTTGTTACCGATATGCATTAGAAAATAAAACCTGAAAAAGAAGACAGAAATAAAACGCAACCGCACGCCGCTCAAACGTCACGTGCAGTGCAGCGTCGCGTGCAGCGAATTGTGCGCTGCTTTTCTTTCGAATGAATCGACGCCGGACAAAAGGCTCAGGGCTTCATCCACTTCAAGCTCGCCCCAAGCCCATCTCAAACCGGCTGCCCGGCCACTGGCTGCACGGCCGCAGCGACCTGGCGAGCGCGCTCGCGGGCCTCCTCGACCGAGGCGCCGGTAGCCAGCGCCACCCCCATGCGCCGCCGCATGAAGCTCTCCGGCTTGCCGAACAGGCGTAAATCCGACTGCGGCACGGCTAGCGCCGTGGCGATACCGTCGAAGGCGATGCCCGCTTCATCGCGTCCGCCGTAGATCACCGCCGACGCGCCAGGGGTTTGCAGCGTGGTATCCACCGGCAAGCCAAGAATGGCCCGCGCATGCAGCTCGAACTCCGAAAAGCGCTGCGAACACAACGTCACCAGGCCCGTGTCATGAGGCCGGGGACTGACCTCGGAGAACCAGACCTCGTCGCCGCGCACAAATAACTCGACGCCAAACAGCCCGCGTCCGCCTAGCGCCGCCGTGACCTGCTGCGCGATCTCGCGCGCACGCGCGAGCGCCAGCGCAGACATCGGCTGCGGCTGCCAGGATTCGACGTAATCGCCCGCCACCTGAAGATGCCCGACCGGCGCGCAAAACGATGTTTGAATCGCCCCGCTGTGCGGCTCGCGCGAGCGCACGGTCAGCAACGTGATTTCGTAATCGAAGGCGACAAAGCCTTCGACGATGACGCGCCCATGGTTCACCCGGCCGCCCGCTAACGCGTGCTGCCAGGCGGATTCGACTTCGGCATCGGAATGCAGCACGGACTGGCCTTTGCCTGACGACGACATCACCGGTTTGACGACACACGGGAACCCCACCTGGGCAATCCCCGCGCGCAGCGCATCGAGCGAATCGGCGAAGGCATAGGGCGAAGTCGGCAAGCCCAGGGTTTCAGCGGCAAGGCGGCGAATGCCTTCGCGGTTCATCGTGAGCTGCGTGGCGCGGGCCGTGGGGATGACTTCGGCGAGGCCATCGGCTTCGATCTGCACCAGGGCCTCGGTGGCAATGGCCTCGATCTCGGGCACGACCAGATGGGGCTGTTCCTGCTCGACCAACGCGTGGAGCGCGGCGGCATCGGTCATATCGATCACGTGCGCGCGATGCGCGACCTGATGGCCCGGCGCGTTGGGATAGCGGTCAACCGCAATCACTTCGACGCCGAGCCGCTGCAACGCGATGATGACTTCCTTGCCGAGCTCGCCCGCGCCGAGCAGCATCACACGTGTGGCGCTGGGGGAAAGAGGCGTGCCAAGCCGCTGGCCAGTTTGCATGCGATCTCCTTGAGAGGAAGCAACGAAAAACAAAAAACGGAATGCGCCACGCAGGGCGAAAGCGCGGAGTGAAAGACCGGAGGGTAAGCGATTTGCGCGCGAGACCGCGGCGAAGCGGGCTGCCAGGGCCCGGAACAATGACGGGACGCGTTCAGACACGGAACCAAGGCAACAGAAGCGTTACTTAACCACATTTCATTCAATCCCACAGGTCATTAGATGTCCGGCGTTCCCCAGCTTACCCGTGCACCGTCAACCTCGAATTTGAATCCACAGCAGACAACGAATCCCGTTATCCAACCATGCGGAATCAACGGGCGCAACGTCCAGCAAATCGTCTATTCAGAGACTAGCAACGTACACGACACCCTCGGCATGGACCTGCAAACCTCGCCCCTGTCGGAGAGGAGCTGGATGCTTGAGTCGGATTCAGACCTGGATTTGGGGCGGGTCCCCGATTTGGATTCGGACGCGACCTTCTATACAGATTCGGATTCGGATTCGGATTCGGATTCGGATTCGGATTCGGATTCGGATGCGATCTTCTATACAGATTCGGATTCGGATTCGGATTCGGATTCGGATTCGGACGCGACCTTCTATACAGATTCGGATTCGATCTTCGATTCAGATTCAGATTCGCATATGGCCTTCAATTCGGATTCGGCCTCAATGGAAATCACAAACCAGTGGGATCTTTGATAGTTATCTCACGGCGAGAGAAGCCGAAAAAATCGCCGATTCGTCGACGATCCCGGCCGTCAGCAAACTCTATATTGCCGGACTCTACCTCCGTCTTTCAGGGCTCTCCGCTGAGGAGAGACAAACGGTCAGCGCCCAGTACAGCCGAATCTCCGGCGACCGATACGAGATCTACACACAGTACAGCCAGCTCAACGGCACAAAAAAATTCCAGGCTACGCCTTTCTAGTAGGCCCAAGTCGAAGCAAGCGCTGGCCGGTACAAGGGAACCCGGCTCACACCAAGCCTCGTGAGCCGCGTCCCGGCTGAAATCAGCGCAAGGTGCTCATTATGTGGTTCATATGATCTCTGACGTAACCTGGCACGCCTTTTCCATCCCGCTCGAAAATCAGGTCGGCTTCCGTGAACTGATAGTCACGTTGGCCAGGAAGCTTTCTGAGCCACTCGGCCGAATCCAGCAGCGTTGTCACGATGTCCTTCATCACCCCCACGTTGGCGGACCTGTGCGAACTCCCGCCATACACGACATGAAGTTTGGGTGGCAGATACGCCATCGAATACATCATCTCCAGCGCAACGCGCGTCACCTCCTTTGCCAGCCGATGGCTGCAGCCATGCAAATCGAGCCACGCGCGTTCAGGAAACTCGGGGGCAACCAGATTCATGATCTGCCCCATCCGCCATATCGGCCCTTTGAATATATGAGGCCCGAATTCCACCGAGACTTGCGCCGCCAGCACTTGCAATCCGTGGCACGCCACGGGCGACTCGGAAAGCAGTTTCTCCATGCCAAACAGCGCATCCGCCACCACGATTTTCACAAACTCTACGTTTTCGGCCACGACGACACGCCGCGTTAACACTTGCTTAATGAGTTCGTCCGCACCACTGGCCTGACCGCGTTTGCCAAAATATTGAAACAGCGCCATGACGCCGCGCCAGTCGAGTTCGCCAGCGGGAATTTTTGCCGTCAGGCGCGACATCAGTGCCTGGACCAATGGACCGTCCTCCCACTCGCTCACGCCACTCAGCGCATAACGTATTTCATCGAGCGGCCACTGCGTCGTAGCGTCAAATTTCGACAGCAGCAAACGTAAAAAACGCTCGGCCATCGATGAGTCTTCGATACAATTCAGCAAATTGATCAATGACGCGTGCTGCGGTACCGGCAAGCTCTCCATTCTGTCCAGTCTGAGCATGCTTTCGTTCAGCAGCGCGGCCAGTTCACTTGTCGCAAAAAATGGTTTGAGGTCTAACAGAATCCACGTTGTACTTTCTATATCCAGGTTTGTGTCCTGGATCGCTGCCCTGAACTTCGGTAGCAGTGCGCCGAGCAGCGCGCGTGTCTGAAGCGTATTGCCCATGGTCTTCACGCTCTTGAAAGCGTGCCATAGCTGGTGCAGGGCCCAGTCTCCGCTCGCCGCGATCTTCTGGATTAACGTCGCCAGCATGCGTGCCGTGGCTTGTGTCCCGGACATATTTCGTAAACCATTGAGGGCAAATGCCAGTGCCGCGGCGTTCCAGCCACGCCCCTGCTGGATCAGTGGAATCAGCCCCTCCAGTATCGATTCGGTCGCGGGCGTGGCGGGCATGCCACCCAGAGCGAACATGAGTTTGGAGATCTGAAACTCATTCATTGAATCAAAGCGCGCGATCTGCCTGCTCGTTTTTTTCAGAAAGATTTCGCTCTGAAGGGTATGCCCCCGCTCCCGGAAAAATTCACACGCTTTCCACAGAAGGTTCTGGTGCCAGTCGTTCAGATTGCGATACTGGTCATTCACCTGTAACAGCATGAGTTCTGCGGCTACCTCGTCGCCCCCCCCTTTCATCGCCTGCATCAACAAAGCGACATCTTTTGCAGCGGGGTGTGTTGCAGACAGGGTCAGGGTGAGCAAACGGCACACCATCTTTTGTACAACAGGACGCGCGATCAGGGCGCTGAGATTTTGGCCAAGGCTCACCCGGGTTTCAGCTGAGAGCGAGCCCTCATGCAACTGGATCAAGGACGAGAGAGCGTCGAGGTATAGATCCGGGGTAGCGTTCGCCAACCGGCTGGCAAACCGCCCCATTTTTTGCGCCATATCATCCCATTCCGGGCCCGTCATCCTGGCTTCCAGGTCGGCAGAAAGCATCTGGATGCGTGCATCCAATTGCTTTAGCTGGATTGGCGCAAGCACGATTTTATTGCTAGCACCATGGCAGACAGGCAGCCTGTCCAGGGCATCGAGCAGCGACTTCAATGTCAGTGAATTTTCTAGCAAGGCATTAAATTCACGGGAAACGTTTTCATTGAAGGCGCGGCGATTTTTTTCAGGCTGGCTGTTCTCCTGGCGGGTGTGCCGGTTATTCAAGGAAATGGAACCAGACGCATCATGATTTCTTGTGCGCGAGTGCAGGTTTGAACCCTGTTTTGAATCGGGATTTGTCGCCGCCCCAGGCAAATGAATCTTGCTCGTCGAGGCTATATGTTTTTTAATTAATTTATTCTGTGACATTATTCAATTTAATTTTATTTAGTTGAATATGTTTTAATAAAAATTTAAATTTTATTAAAACATCCCTCAGATTTATTAAAAACAGCGCTTGTCCGCGACAGCCATCCAGAAACCGTGGTTTAAGTAACGCGCGCAATTTGACCGTTCCCGTTAAGCAAAAGAAAAATGCAGCGGCACCTAAAAACCTCCTCTTTTGCATAAGCAGTCCCGGCTCACTCGCGTCCCTGGCCCGGAGTGCGTTACCCTTACGCCTTCGTCCGCCTCAACAGGATTGCAGTCATGTTCAGCACCCCGTCATTACGCCCTACGCGTGATCTCTCGCCGTCTCTCGCGCACCCGTCCCAGCGCCGTGCATGGCGCTTGCCTGCGCTGTTCTGCGCGCTGGCTCTCCTGCTAGGCGCCTGTGCCATGCCAACCCATTCCGATATGTCCGCGGCTGCTCCCGATCCCTTCAATCCGGCGGCCACCCAGTTACTCGATAACACCCGCTGGGAACTCACCCGCTGGCTGGAAGCCGATGGCAGCCTGCGCGAGGTGCCTCATGGCGATAATGGCGAGCCCGTGACGCTCGCGTTGTCCGTCGCGGAAGGCCAGCGCCGTGTCAGCGGCTTTTCGGGCTGCAACCGCTATATGGGAACGTACACGCTCAAGGATGGCAAGCTCTCGTTCGGGCCGCTCGCGGGCACCCGGATGGCCTGCTCCGGCACGCCAGGCAGCCGGCTCGAAGGGCCTTATCTCGATGCGCTGGCGCATATCGCCCGCACCGGTGTGCAGATGCGTGAGCCGCAGCAGTTGCAACTGATCCTCGAAAACGGCGCAACCCTCACGTTCACGCGTCACGAACAATAAAGGTCAAGAATCAACGCGCGCCAGGTATTCGCATCACGACGCATCACGACGCATCATGCGGGGCAACCCGGTGACGCGTGACGCGAATGCCTCAGGCCGCAAGGCACTTTGCCTGTCATCCCGCTGCCGCCGCTTTGCCCGTCTTGCGCCTCGCCGCCATGGCGCGCGCGGCTGCAGCGGCCCTCTGCCGAAGCCTCTTGCTTCGCCGCTTTAAACCCGATGGCGGGTGTCGTCGCCTTTGCCGTCATTCGTTGATGTCTAGCTCTAGCATGCACACCGTTGTCTTCAACTGGTTCGGCGGGTCTGCCCTCTGGTTTATTCCTCTTTTCTGGCATCTGTTGCGCGCCGTGCTTCCAGGCGGCTCCGGGCTGCGCGGCCCTGGCACGATCCGGCTGTGGCTGGGCTTTGCCGGTGTACTCAGCGCCAGTTGCACACTCGAAGCCGCCCTGATTTCGCGCGATGGCATCAACGGTTTTGGACAAGCGCTCGTTCACGGCTTCTCGCATCTGAGCGGCTCGACGGGCACTTCGCCTGGCGTGTGGCTCGGGGCGCTGCTCTTGCTGGCGCTGAGCCTGCCGTGGCTGCTAGGGTTTCGCTGGATTACGGTGGCGGCCTGGGCCGATGATGCCTTTGGTTTTGATCTGATGCCAGGCAGCCCCGCGAGGCGGGATGAAGCGGTACGCAGCCGTCATGCCAGCGAGGAGACGCCCGCCCCCTTTCCGCTCACGTCCGCCAAGACGCCTGCCAGCTTCTCATCGTTGCGCCCTGGCCGTCCGGCACGCCCCGTCGGCTGGCGGCCCAACCCGGCCACGACCACGCCGCGGACAGCCACGGTACCGGCCGCGCCCGTAGCGGCTTCTCATGCAACGTCTGCGAGCCGGCCAATTGCTTCAGATGAGCCTGTTGTGCCTGCGGCTGCGGCTACGGCTACGGCAACACCTGGCCTGACCACGCCCGAGCAACGGCTCGCGCAACTGAAAGAGCGCAGCCTGGCTGCGGCCGATCACACCCGCGCCTCCCGGCCAGCGCCTGAATCCCCCCTCGCATGGGCTCCGTCTGAGCCGGTCGCGCCCGCTGGCTGGCTGCAAATCGCCGCCCGTGAGACACGTGATGAAGCACGCCGCGAACCGCTCGGACAAGCGAGCGCTGCCGCGAGGCGGACGCCGGATACCACGGGCGATAGCAGGCCGAACACGTCTGTTCATCCGCGCGCTGAGGCCACTGGCCGCCCTCTCGCCCAGGCTCCTGCGGCAGCCGCTCATTTCACCGTGGGGCGGCCTGAGCCGATCGCGGTGGCTGCGGCGACGGCCAGTGTGCTCGCGGCGAACGCCGCCTCCAGAGGCGCCAGGCCACGGCCACCCGCCGCGCATTCGGCTCCCGCACCCCACACGCGCTACACACCGCCAGCGGCCACGCCGGCATCGGGCTCAGTTGCCGCTTCAGGTGCCGCGCCCGGTGCCACCTCGAGCTCCACGCCGCGATACACACCAGGCACACCTACATCGCCAGCCGCGCCGCCCGCCAGGGCCCAGACAACGACGGCAGCAGCGCCTGCGCCCATACCCGCAGCGCCGCCTTCACGCAGCGTGATGCAGGCCCGGCTACGTAGCATCAAGGAAAACACCGCGCGCTGGACCACGCTGCTTCAGCCGTCACCGCACACTGTGACTGAGGCTGCTAGCGCCGCGCCTGATCAGCCGCTCGCCGCCGCTAGCGCCGCGCCAGCGCCTGACCATCCGGCCGCCACATTGCCGCCCACCTCGTTGGCAGCCGCGCCTGACACGCTAGCCCATTCATCCGCACCGGCCGCTCAGCAGACATGGGTTCCGCTCGCCGCCACCGCGCTTGATCGCGCGCAAACGCAAACACAAGCGCAAGCAGAATCCGCTGAATCCTCGCTAGTGCACGCCGATCTGGCGCCCAGCCTGCCCGCCTTCCTGGTACGGCAAGGGCAAGACACGGCCCGCGATGCGGCCACGATGCCGCTTGCGCAGCCTGAGCCTGCTGAGCCTGCTGAGCCTGCTGAGCCTGCTGAGCCTGCTGAGCCTGCTGAGCCTGCTGAGCCTGCTGAGCCTGCTGAGCCTGCTGAGCCTGTTGAGCCTGTTGAGCCTGTTGAGCCTGTTGAGCCTGTTGAGCCTGTTGAGCCTGTTGAGCCTGCTGAGCCTGCGGCAGCAGCGGCAAGCACAACCGTCGCGCCCTGGGAAACTCCGCTCATCACCCCACCCGCACCCGCTAGCCTGACCGCCGCGCCCGAGCCGTCCTTTCCCGATGACGCCCTCACAGCCCCGCGCCTCGCGCCTCAGCCCGCTTCCGCCGCGCGGCCGTCCCCGCCGCGCGCCACGGCCGCCACCGATGCGTTCGAATTCCAGGCGCTCACCACCTCGCTGGTCGAACTGCCCCCTCCCGAGCTACTCGCACGCGCGGATCTCGATATCGAACCCGTCTCCGAAGACAAACTCCATGAAACCGGGCAACTCATCGAGCAGCGCCTGCAAGAATTCAAGGTGCCGGTCACCGTAGTGGGCGCCTCGGCCGGCCCGGTGATCACCCGCTTCGAAGTAGAGCCCGCGCTGGGCGTGCGTGGCAGCCAGATCGTCGGTCTGATGAAAGACCTCTCGCGCGGCCTCGGCCTGACGTCGATCCGCGTGGTCGAGACCATTCCGGGTAAAACCTGCATGGGGCTGGAACTCCCCAATGCACAGCGCCAGACCATCCGCCTGTCGGAAATTCTCGAAGCCAGCGTCTACCAGCATTCGCACTCGTTGCTGACGCTGGCGCTGGGCAAGGACATCACCGGCCACCCGGTGGTCACCGATCTCGCCCGCGCGCCGCACATGCTGGTGGCAGGCACAACCGGCTCGGGCAAATCGGTGGCGATCAACGCCATGATCGTGTCGCTGCTCTACAAGGCGACGCCCGAAGACGTGCGCCTCATCATGATCGACCCCAAGATGCTGGAACTCTCCGTGTACGAAGGGATTCCGCATCTGCTCGCGCCGGTCGTCACCGACATGAAACTCGCCGCCAATGCGCTTAACTGGTGTGTCGGCGAAATGGAAAAGCGCTACCGCCTGATGTCGGCGGTGGGTGTGCGCAATCTGGCGGGCTTCAACCAGAAAGTGCGCGATGCGCAAGCCGCAGGACACAAGCTTGGCAACCCGTTCTCGCTCACGCCGGAAGCGCCCGAGCCGCTCGCCACGCTGCCGCTGATTGTCGTCATCATCGACGAGCTGGCTGACTTGATGATGGTGGCGGGCAAGAAGATCGAAGAACTGATCGCGCGTCTGGCGCAAAAGGCGCGTGCCGCGGGCATCCACCTGATTCTGGCGACGCAGCGGCCCTCGGTGGATGTGATCACCGGCCTGATCAAGGCCAATATCCCCACACGCGTGGCGTTTCAGGTGTCATCGAAAATTGATTCGCGCACGATTCTCGACCAGATGGGTGCGGAGTCCTTGCTAGGTCAGGGCGACATGCTGTTCCTGCCACCGGGCACGGGTTACCCGCAGCGGGTCCATGGGGCCTTCGTCGCGGACGAGGAGGTGCATCGGGTCGTCGAATATCTGAAGCAGTTTGGCGAGCCGCAGTATGTGGAGGGCATCCTCGATGGCCCGGCTAGCGAAGCCGCCCAGGACCTCTTCGGCGAGGCGCCCGAGGCCGAGGCCGATCCGCTTTATGACGAGGCCGTGGCGTTTGTCGTGCGCACGCGGCGGGCCTCTATCTCGTCCGTGCAGCGGCAATTGCGCATCGGCTATAACCGCGCGGCGCGCCTCGTCGAACAGATGGAGGCCGCCGGGCTGGTGTCGGCGATGGGCGTCAATGGCAGCCGCGACGTGCTCGCGCCAGGGCCTGCTGAATAACGGCAGCCCTTGTTGAAGTGCAGCCTCGTGTATCTCGTGTATCGCGCTGGCACAAGGCGCTCTGAACTTGCCCGGCGTCCGCTACGGTACGCCGGGCTTGAAGCTAGCCGGAGCGCACGGCATGCCGTTTTTTCTCCGGGCGGCGTCCCCAGCCTGGCCGGACCTTTCCCGCTTCTGTCCTATCCTTTCTGAGCGCGGTGGAATTAGCTTAGCGTTCTTTCTTGTTTGTCGGCGGCCCGCCACCTCTCTATTCTTGACCTCCTGCTTGCAGCTTTGCAGCGAACGCCAGCGGCTTAGCCCTTCTGCTCACTACCCTCTGGCATCGCTCGCGCTGAACAGCACGGCAACAGGTTGCAACTTGGCAGCCCGTTGCCGGACGCGCTCCGCCACGGAGCTTTCAGACCTGCCCATGGAGTGTCATTTTGAATCGCCTTTTTTCGCTTTCGTCGGCAGCCGCGCTGCTGACACTTGGGTTCGGTTTCATCGTCTCGCCGGGCACCTTCGCCGCCAGCCCGGAGATCGTCAAGATCGGCTTTGCCGCCCCGCTCACCGGGTCGTCCGCCGCCGATGGCAAGGAGATGGAAAACGCTGTGCGCCTCGCCATCGATGACGCCAACCGCCGCGCGCCCCAACTTCATGGCCGGCCGGTCAAGTTCGAGATCGACGCCCAGGACGATCAGAGCGATCCGCGTATCGCTACCCAGATCGCCCAGCGTTTTGCCGATACCGGCGTGGCGGGGGTCGTCGGCCACTTCAACACCAGTTGCAGCATCGCTGCGTCGAAAACCTACGCCAGCGCGAATCTCGCCGAGATCAGCCCCAGTTCGACCGGAGCGTCTTATACCCAGCAAGGCTATCCGACCACGTTCCGGGTCGTCGGCCAGGATGCCATCGCGGGTGAAACGTTGGGCCGTTATCTGCTCGATTCGCTGGGGGCCAAACGGATTGCGATCATCGATGACCGGACCGATTTCGGCCAGGGCCTGGCGGACCGGGTCGAAGCCACGCTGCTCAAGCACAACGGCAAGATCGTCGCGCGTGAGTACGTCACCAACAAAACGATTGATTTCAGCGCGGTCCTGACCCGGATCCGCGGCACCCAGCCGGATGTCATTGTGTTTGGCGGCTTCGATGCTCAGGCCGCACAACTGGCGCGGCGCATGCGTAGCCTCGGAGTCAAGGCGACGCTGGTCGGTGAAGGCTTCAACAACAACATCTTTGTCGATCTGGCGCGCGGCGATGGCGAAGGCACCATCACGATCCAGCCCGGGCTGCCTGCCGACAAGCTGCCTGCGAGCGATTTCGCCAGCCGCTACGAGACGCGCTTCAAAACCCGCCTGCAGGGCTTCCAGGGGCCCTACGCCTACGACGCCGCCACGGTGCTGCTCAACGCCGTGCTGGCAGCGGGTTCCGCCGAGCCCGCCAAAGTGCTCGCCGCCGTCAAGGCGACGAAGCTCAAAGGCGTGACCGGGCCGGTTGCATTCGATGCGCGAGGGGATCTGGCGAATTCGCCGTATTCGGTCTATCGCCTGAACGGCAAGCGCTGGGATGGCATCAAGATTCTGAACGCGGCCCAGTGACAAGCCCTCCATCATGGCTGCCCTGAACCTCATGACCGAACTGAACGCCAACGCCGCCGCCGCCGCCACCGCCACCGCGAACGCGAACGCCAACGCCAACGCAAATGCCACGGCACACAGCAAAGACGCCAGCGAAGGCGTCAACCAGCAGGCTGTCGCCCGGGCCGCGGCGCGGGCGACAGCTCATCCGGATCGGGCGCACATTTACCTGCGCGAACGCTTTGCCGCGGCCCACGACGAAGCCCTGGCCCGCGACCAGCTTGCCGCCCTCGGGGTACGTCTGCCGCTCGATGGCCTGACGCTGACGGTCAAGGCCTGTTTTGACGTCGCGGGGTGGGTCACCGATGCGGCTTCCGCCGTCTTCGCCGGGCGGCCTGCCGCCCGCGCCGATGCTCCCGCCGTCGCGCAGTTACGCCACCACGGCGCGACGCTGGTCGGCCATAGCAACATGACGGAATTCGCCTTTGGTGCCTTAGGCGTGAACTCGACCACGGGCACGCCTCGCACGCCGCTCGATCCCGAGCGGCAGCGCATCGCCGGAGGCTCGACCTCGGGCGGTGCGGTCGCGGTGGCGGAAGGCCTGGCCGATCTGGCGCTGGGCTCGGATACCAGTGGCTCGGTGCGGATCCCGGCTGCGTTCTGCGGCATCGTGGGCTTCAAGCCGAGCAGCGGGCGCATCAGCACGCAAGGGCTGGTGCCGCTCTCAAGCAGCTTCGATGTGCCTGGCCTGATAGCCCGCGATGTCACCACGCTGCTACGGGCCAGCGGCGTCTTCGGGCTGACTGCCCACGACACCGCGCACGACACCTCAGCGCCGCGCGCCGTGCCGGATCTGAGCGGCTTGCGCCTGGCGCTGCCGCTGGGTTTCGCGCGCGAGCAATGCGATGCCGAGGTCCTTGCCGCCTTCGATCAGGCGCTCCACACCCTGCATCGGCATGGCGCGCAGATCGTTCCCACCGCATTCACGGATCTTCATGCCCCCGCAAGGATCGCGCTCGAAAGCGGCATCATCGTCGCCGAGGCTTACGCCCTGCATCAGCCCTGGATTCACGACAATCTGGCCCGCTACGACGCACGGGTTGGCCCGCGCATTCTGCAAGGCGAGCACATCAGCGCGCCGCGTTACCTCCAGGGCAAGGCGCGGTTGCAAGCCCTCGCGCAACGTTACGATGAAGAAATCGCGCCTTTCGATGCCCTGCTCACGCCCACGGTGCCGCTGTTGCCACCGCGGCTGGCGGAGCTCGATGCTTCAGAGGCTTATCTACGGCTCAATGCACGCAGCTTCAGCCTGACCGAGCTGGCTAACCGCATCGACGCCCCGAGCCTCTCGTTGCCGTTGCATCTGGAGCAGAACCCCACGCCATGCGGCCTGCTGCTCACCGGGCGCAGGCAGCACGATGCATCATTGCTGGCGCTGGCGCTCAGGCTCGAGCAGGCGCTCGCGTGGAGCGCAGGAGGGCCTGAGCGCCAGCCTGCCTGACTCCATTCGACGAACTGAACTGAACTGAACTGAACTGAACTGAACTGAACTGAACCAAACCAAACCAAACCCGTTCGACCCAAAGGAATCCCCATGATCGTCCGCACCGTTGCACAAACCACCGGCACGCCACACCACGCCAGCGGTCCTGGCTGGGACAGCAAACGCCTGATCGTCGCCGCCGACCAGGTCGGTTATTCGGTACATGACACCACCGTCAAGGAAGGCGCCGAACAGATCCTCGAATACAAGCACCACATCGAAGCCAATTATTGCTTCGCCGGAGAAGGCGAAGTCGTGGACGTGGCAAGCGGCATCACCTATCCGCTGCGCCCCGGCACGATTTACGTCCTCGACAAGCATGACCGGCACATTCTGCGGGCGCTCAAAGGCGATTTGCGTCTGGTGTGCGTGTTCAATCCCGCGCTCGCGGGCGCTGAAACGCATCAGGCGGATGGCAGCTACGCGCCGCTCGATACGGCTGCGACTGACTAACCGAAGGCTTGCAGGCCGCGCGAACGCGTGGCCTGCTGATCGTGCGCTACCTGTGAAAAACGACGCCGCTCAGGACGGTTCAGGACAGTGCGGCCAGTTTGAAATCAACGGGCGAGCCCACATCGATACGTTTCGGCTCAGGCGCGAGCAAACCGCTTTGCACATCGCGCCGGAACACGTAGGCGTTAGCGCTGCCCTGATTGCCGACGATCAGCCACTGGCCGCCCGGATCGATGGCGAACTCGCGCGGCGACAAGGCGAGATAACACGGATCGTTACCTTCAGCGGCAACCCGGTTGAGAAACGTCAGCGCCCCGCTCGCTGCATCGAAACGAAACGAAACAAAACGAAACGAAACGCGTTAATACCACCCCGCTGCGAAGCCGAACCGTTATCGCCAGGCCATTCGTTGACGGCATAAACGTGGCGCGTGTTAGGGCTCACCACCCGAAACGACGGATTGAGGGTAGGCGCCAGCGATAGACGTAAAACCCTTCGCTCCCGCCTCCGGTGTAAGTGCCCAGCAGCAGGTCGTAGACCCCGGTTGGCGACACGACCACGGGCGGAGTGATGACAAGACATAGCGCCCCCATAGGGCGGGGTAAGTGAGAAACAGCGGTGAAATACAGCGCGACAGGTAAGCGGATGCGGACCTGCAACGCCAGATGACATCGGACAACGCTCAGGCGCATACCAACGCACGGTCTGTAGCGCGCCTCGCTGATCGCAACGCATGGCGGGCAGCCCGTATAAAAATGAATAGCCAGGCGGCGCAACTTCAAGCCCAGCAACGTTTGCGCATCGCGGCGCCTGTGACATGTGCGTCATGCAATACATGACACAACGCATGCTGATAGCACGATCCCCCTCACAACGCTTATCCTTGTCGGCATTGCCACTTTTTCAGGGAACACCTCATGACCGCCAGCTTTAGCCTCGGCCCACTTGTGTCACTCATCGCGGGCATCCTGATTCTTGTCATGCCTCGCCTGCTCAACTACATCGTCGCGCTTTATCTGATCATCATCGGCGTCATCGGCATCTTCGGTGTCGGCTCCACGCATTTTTAAAGCGGCGCTTCCAGGCTTTTGACACGCGCACCGCACGCCACCTGACATCACCCGGTCTCGCCGTGCCCCTCCGGCGGCGCGACACCTGCCTCCTAATTGCCGCCCATCATGCCCGCACTCATTGAAGACTATGCCCTCGTAGGCGACGGCCTCACCGCCGCACTGATCTCCCGCGACGGCTCCGTCGACTGGCTTTGCTGGCCGCGTTTCGATTCCGGCGCCTGCTTCGCCGCGTTATTGGGCACCGAAGCCAACGGCTGCTGGCGCCTCGCGCCGGTAAGCGACACGCCGCCCATCATCACGCGGCGCTATCGCGGCGAAACCCTCATCCTCGAAACCGATTTCGAAACGCCCGAAGGCGCCGTCACCATCATCGATTTCATGCCACGCGGCAACGGCTGGTCCGAGCTGATCCGTATCGTCGTCGGCCGCCGCGGCACCGTGCGCATGAAGATGGAGCTGGTGTTGCGTTTCGACTATGGCTTCTCGATTCCGTGGGTCAGCCGCCTGACTCACGAAAACGGCATCAAGGCGATCGTCGGCCCGGATGCCGTGGTGCTGCGCACCCCCATCGAGATGCACGGCGAAAACATGCGCACGCTCGCCGAATTCGACGTCTCGGCGGATGAACGCGTGCCCTTCTCGCTGGCCTACGCGGCTTCGCATTTGCGCTTGCCGCCGCCGCGCGATCCTTTTACCGCGCTCGCACGCACCGAGAATTTCTGGCTCGAATGGTCCGCTCGCGGCACGGTGCAAGGCCGCTGGGCGCCGCAAATCCGCCGCTCGCTGATCACGCTCAAGGCGCTGGCATATGAACCGACTGGTGGCATCGTCGCCGCACCGACCACCTCGCTGCCGGAACACCTCGGCGGCTCGCGCAACTGGGATTACCGCTATTGCTGGCTGCGCGATGCCACGATCACACTGCTGGCGATGATGCGCGGGGGCTATTACGAGGAAGCTCGCGCCTGGCGCACCTGGCTGGCGCGCGTGACCGCCGGCGCACCCGAGCAGTTGCAGATCATGTATGGCATCGCGGGCGAGCGGCGTCTGCCCGAATTCGAAATCGAATGGCTGCCGGGCTACGAAAACTCGAAGCCCGTGCGCATTGGCAATAACGCCGTCGGCCAGTTGCAGCTCGATGTGTATGGCGAAGTGATGAATGCCCTGCACCTGGCGCGCGTGGGCGGCTTGCAGGCCGATGACACCGCCTGGAACGTGCAGTGCACCATTCTTAAACATCTCGAAACCATCTGGGAACAGCCCGACGAAGGTATCTGGGAAACGCGTGGCGGACGCCAGCATTTCACGTTTTCGAAAGTCATGGCGTGGGTCGCGTTCGACCGCGCGATCAAGTCAGCGGAGATGTTCGACCTGCCTGCGCCGCTGGAACACTGGCGCGAGCTGCGCGCACGCATCCATGCCGATGTCTGCGCCCGGGCCTGGAACCCGGCGCTCAACGTTTTTGCGCAAACCTATGGCGGCAGCGATCTCGATGCGAGCGTGCTGCTGTTACCGCTGCTGGGGTTCCTGCCGCCGTCGGACCCGCGCATCAAACACACGGTGGCGGCCATCGAGCGCGATCTGACGCACGATGGTTTTGTCATGCGCTATCGCACCACGGAATTCAACGATGGGCTGCCGCCAGGCGAAGGTACGTTCCTTGCTTGCAGTTTCTGGCTAGTCGATAACCTCGCGTTGCAAGGGCGAATGGAAGAAGCACGGGCAATGTACGAACGGCTGCTCGCGCTCGCCAACGATGTCGGCCTGCTAGCGGAAGAATACGACCCTGCGTCGGGCCGCCTGGTCGGTAATTTTCCTCAGGCGTTCTCGCATGTGGCGCTGGTCCATACCGGCCTCAACCTGATGAAGCATGAACAGGCCATGGCGCGCACAGCGGGCCAGCCTGCGCTGAATGGCGGCGAAAGTCTTGAGAAGCTGGAGCAGGACACGCCATAGGTGTTTTCTAGCATTTTTGCTGCGTTGCACAATTCCATGTTGTTCGATATGATCCGACGGACCTGTATTGATTTGCTGCAATGCCACAACGTTTGACCTTCGCGTTTAACGTTTAACCTTCGCACCAAAACGTTTGCGCGAGTCCTGGTTTAACCACCACGTCAAGCCGCACCGACCCGCCGCCGCGCGAGCCGCCCCACAACGGGAGCACCGATGCTTTACCAGATTCACGAATTCCAGCGCGCACTGCTCGGCCCCATGACGGCCTGGGCCCAGGCCGCCTCGCACTCATTTGCCAATCCCGCCAGCCCGCTTTCCTTCGTCCCTGGCGCTACGCGCCTCGCAGCGGGCTACGAGTTGCTCTACCGGCTCGGCAAGGATTACGAAAAACCCGAATTCAACTTGCGCCAGATCGTCAAGGATGGCCACCACATCCCGATCATCGAACAAACCATCATCGAAAAACCGTTTTGCCGCCTGCTGCGCTTCAAGCGCTACGCCGACGACAACGAAGCCGTCCTGCAACTGAAAGACGAACCCGTGGTGCTGGTTTGCGCACCGCTCTCCGGCCATCACTCGACGTTGCTGCGCGATACCGTGCGCACGCTGCTGCAAGACCACAAGGTTTATCTCACCGACTGGATCGACGCACGCATGGTGCCGCTCGAAACCGGTGCCTTCCACCTGGACGATTACGTCGCTTACATTCAGGAGTTCATCCGTCATATCGGCGCGAGCAAACTGCATGTCATTTCGGTTTGCCAGCCGACGGTGCCGGTGCTTGCCGCCATCTCGCTCATGGCCAGCCGGGGTGAGGACACGCCGCGCACGATGACCATGATGGGTGGCCCGATCGACGCGCGCAAAAGCCCGACATCGGTCAACTCGCTAGCCACGCAGCATTCGTTCGAATGGTTCGAAAACAACGTGATTTACACCGTGCCACCGAACTATCCAGGCTTTGGCCGCAAGGTATATCCAGGCTTTTTGCAACATACCGGTTTTGTCGCTATGAACCCTGGACGCCACGCCAACTCACACTGGGATTTCTACCAAAGCCTGTTGCGCGGTGACGAAGAAGACGCTGAAGCCCATCGCCGCTTTTATGACGAATACAACGCGGTGCTGGACATGGCGGCCGAGTTCTACCTCGAAACCATTGACGTCGTCTTTCAGTCGTTCAGCCTGGCGGAAGGCACGTGGCATGTGGCGGGCGAACATGTCCGGCCACAGGACATCGTCAACACCGCGCTGTTGACGATCGAAGGTGAGCTTGACGACATTTCCGGCAGTGGCCAGACACACGCCGCACATGATTTATGCACGGGTATTGCGGCACATAACAAACAACATCTGACAGCGGAAAACTGCGGCCACTACGGTATTTTTTCGGGCCGGCGCTGGCGCAACGTGATCTATCCGCAACTGCGCGACTTCATCCGTGCCAGCAATGCTGCCGCCTCTGCCACCGCAGACAAAACCGCCCCGCCAGCAAAACACACGCGCCACGTGGAAAAGGAAAACGCCAAAACCCGTGCCGAACGGACACAGGCCTGACCCCGATCTCCTGCTTCAAATAAAAACCTGCGGTGCCCAAACAAGCACCGCAGGTTCATGAATGATCGACGCGGATGCCACTAACGCCGCATCAGCCAGGCCAGCAGTAAATCGGTATTCATCTGCACCATCTCACTGCGTTCAGCCGCGTTGCTGAAATCCCGCCCCAGCGTAGCCGCCAGCGTATGGCCGTTCGACACGGCGTAATAGCCCAGCCCGGAGAGCGTGACATAAAAGCGTAACGGATCGACATGGGCCCGGAACAGCCCGGCGTTTTGTCCGCGCTCCAGAATATTGCCCAGCTTGACGACAATCGGCGACACCATCTCGGGGATACGTATCGCGGCTTTCAGATACCGCGCCTCATGCAGGTTCTCGTTATTGAGAAGCCGCACCAGTTCAGGATGATCGCGGTAAAAATCCCAGACAAAATGCGCCAGCCGCGTGATCGCCTCGATGGGTGCAAGGCCATCCAGATCGAGCGCACGCTCAGCTTCATTCAGCACGCCAAAGGTATGTTCGAGCACCGCCGTAAATAACTGCTCCTTGCTGCCGAAGTAGTAATACAGCATGCGTTCGTTGGTTTCGGCACGGCGGGCAATCTGGTCAACCCGGGCGCCTGACAACCCTCCTTTAGCGAACTCCTCCGCGGCCGCGAGCAAAATGCGGCGGCGCGTGCCCTCTGGATCTCTTTTGATTTTTGACTGATTCATGGTGGCAAGATGCTGCGTGAGCCGCGTTACCAGAGAACGCGCCGCCGGCCTCTTGCAGGCCTTGCACCGAC
The DNA here is from genome assembly GCF_009455685.1 of Paraburkholderia hayleyella. Lineage (NCBI taxonomy): Bacteria > Pseudomonadati > Pseudomonadota > Betaproteobacteria > Burkholderiales > Burkholderiaceae > Paraburkholderia > Paraburkholderia hayleyella. The sequence continues at coordinate 628,500 of NZ_QPES01000002.1, forward strand.
AGCGCTGAACGGGCTGATTAAAGGAAAAACCCCGGGAAGCCCCGGAAACACCCTTTTGCGGTCTTGCGGATAAAGCGCTTTGATTATGGCATAGCGTTTGCCAATAGCAATGAAGAAAATCGGCGATAATGCACGCTGAAACAAAGCCTTATGCCGCTTGGTTCTGTCCAGCCGCCTAGCCCCAGAGCGGGTGCCACCGCTCTCGCGGGGCCACCTGTCAGGCCTCGCCTCCAATCCGTAACCGTGACCGATTCCCCCAAACTCGCCGATCTCATTGAAGATCTGCTGCCCCAGACGCAATGCACCAAGTGTGGCTACGATGCCTGCCGCCCCTATGCAGAGGCGATTGCGCAAGGTACGGCCAACTACAATCAATGTCCGCCAGGCGGGGCACAAGGCATCGTGCGCCTCGCCCGGGTGCTGGGCCAACCCGTGATCCCGCTTAACCCGGAAAACGGGGTCGAACGGCCCCGGCCGCTCGCGGTCATCGACGAAGCCCTGTGCATTGGCTGCACGCTGTGCTTGCAGGCATGTCCCGTCGATGCCATTGTGGGCGCGCCTAAACAGATGCACACCGTCGTCGAAGCCCTCTGCACGGGCTGTGATTTATGCGTTGCGCCATGCCCGGTGGATTGCATTGCGATGGTACCCATCACCGGTGATGCCACAGGCTGGGACGCCTGGACCCAGCAGCAGGCCGATGAAGCGCGCATGCGTCATGACCAGCGTCTCGCCCGGCTCAAGCGCGAGCGCGAAGCAGCTGAAACGCGCACCGCCGCCCGCCGCGCGAGTTCGTCCACCGCCGACGCCACCCGCATGGAGCCTCCCGGCAGCACTGCCGCGGCCACTCACGCCACCGAAACCGCTCACACCGAGGCCGAAGCCAAAAAGCGCGCGATGATCCAGGCGGCACTCGAGCGTGCCCGCAAGAAAAAAACCGAACTCACAGCCCAAGGCCTGGGCCCGCAAAACACCGCGAGTGTCAGCGCCGATGTCCAGGCCCAGATTGATGCCGCCGAAGCCCGCCGCCAGCGTCTCGGCATCGGCTCAGCCGACGCCCCGGATCACGCTACCGCGCCGCCTTCCACTCCCCCGAAACACTAACGCCACCGCATGAATGCGAACAAACGCCTCGCCCTCTTCGAAACCCTGCAAAGCCTCAACCCACATCCCACAACCGAGCTCGAATACACTAGCCCATTCGAATTGCTCATCGCCGTGATGCTGTCGGCCCAGGCCACCGATGTTTCGGTGAACAAAGCCACGCGGCGCATGTTTCCCGTAGCCAATACACCGCAGCAGATCCTCGCGCTCGGCGAAGCCGGTGTTATCGAGTACATCAAAACCATTGGTCTTTTTCGCGTCAAGGCGAAAAACGTGATTGCGACCTGCCGTATCCTGCTCGAGCGATATGGCGGCGAGGTTCCAGACCAGCGCGAAGCGCTCGAAAGCCTGCCTGGCGTAGGCCGTAAAACCGCCAACGTGATCCTGAATACAGCGTTCGGCCAGCCCGTAATTGCAGTCGATACGCATATTTTCCGTGTGGCAAACCGGACTGGGCTCGCACCCGGCAAGGATGTCCGTGCCGTCGAAGCCGCTCTGGAAAAATTTACGCCTGAGGCCTTCAAGCACGATGCGCATCACTGGCTGATCCTGCATGGCCGTTATGTCTGCAAGGCGCGCAAACCTGAGTGCTGGCATTGCGCGATCGAACCACTCTGTGAATTCAAACCGAAAACGCCGCCACCTGCGCACTAGGCCGTGCATGCGGCGTAGCGGTTTTCTGCCTGCCGGATAGATGTATCCGGGCCGCGTAAAATAGCGCTCACTCAACGTCACGGCATCACAGCTGTCACGCATTCTTTGCCAATCGTTCCATCGCTCCGAAAACCACGATGTTCAATCCCAGCCGCGACGAAGTCCGACGTTTCTTCATTGATACCTGGCGCAAGCAGCGCGAGGGCAGCGTGTTGACGCCACTGGAGGCCATCGCCGCCGACTGGATCATTCAGCATCCCGAATATCATGCCAACCTGGTTCCGACCCATCCTGCTGCAGCGGCCAATCAGGACTATTCACCCGAAAACGGCCAGACCAATCCGTTTTTGCATTTGTCGATGCATCTGGCTATCAGCGAGCAGCTCTCGATTGACCAGCCCCCTGGCATCCGTGCGGCTCATGACCGGCTCGCCGCACGTCTCGGCTCGCCGCACGACGCCCAGCACGCCATCATGGAATGCCTTGGCGAAACACTTTGGGAAGCCCAGCGCAGCGGCATGCCGCCGGATACCGAAGCTTATTTGCAACGCATCAAACAACAGGCCTCGCGCGACTAGCCGCTTACACCCAAACCGCACCCCAAAACACAACACCCCGCATCAGCGGGGTGTCGTGTTGAACCATGGGGGAATGCTTAAGGCAGCTTAAGATGTATCGCCTGGTGCCACCCAGACGTTATTTTTTCAAGACCAGATCACCCTTGAGCGACTCGATATATGCCGCAATGTCTTTCATATCGCTTTGCGACAGGCTTTGCACCTGCGCCTGCATGATCGCGTTATTGCGGCCCAGATGCGGATTGCCCGTGCCCATCTGGTACTGGCGCAGCGCCCAATAGGTGTAATCGGCATGCTGCCCGGCAAGCTTCGGGTATTCCGGGCTCACTGGCGTATTGAGCTTTGCGCCATGACAAGCCGCGCAATTATGGCTGTCGGACAGCCTCTTGCCGTTATCGGCATCCGCAGCGTGCGCTGCATTCGACACCACGGCGCAGCCTGTCAGCGCAAGCGCCGCACATACCGACTTGAACACCGTGAGGCGTGTCTGCTGGAACTTCTTCATGAATTCTCCTGACCCGCGAAATGAAAGAATCGTGCGACCAGCCGGTCACTTTTCGGGATTGTTCTTCGACGTGGGTGTTTGCACCGCGTAATACGCGGCAACGTCGGCGATGTCCTGATCCGTTAGCGACGCCGTGATGGCGTGCATGGTATCGAAATGACGGTCACCTTTTTTATAGGCATGCAGGGCGTTCACGAGATACGCCTGATTCTGGCCACCGAGCACCGGCACCCGGTAGACCTCCGGATAGGCCGTGCGGTAATCCGCAATGCCGTGACAGCCAATACACATTGCGACCTTGCCCTGACCTGCTTTCGCATTGCCAACGACATCCGCTGCCTGTGCACTGGCCGCAACACCCGCGAGCGCGCAAAGCGCTGCGATCACGACATGTTGTTTGCCGACGAATTTGTTCATAACTTGTAACCTGGCTTGAGGGGAAACGGGCGCCCAAAAAAGGCAACGGCCTGCGCCATTATTGAGAATTGGATCGCCACGCAGGCCAAAAAAATCGGCCCAATTGTACCGCGATGCGAAGTCAGGCGTCCACCGCACCTCATGGCCCTGGCGACGAGCCAGGGCCATGGCCTGTCCCGCCCGGCTCAACGCCCCACACCCGCGTGCGGGCAACGTCTGGAAACAGCGGCGCGGCGGCAGCCATTGCCAGGGATGCCACAGCATCATGCCGACTCCCTTGTCCGCGAGTACGCGCGCCCCAGACGCGGCTCACACCATACGCGAGCAGCCATCAACACAACAGAGCTTCTGACTTATACTGGAATTTTTTCCGCACAACTGGCTCGCCATGCGTTTCGAAGGCTCTTCGCAGTACGTCGCTACCGACGATCTCAAGCTGGCCGTCAATGCGGCCATCACGCTCCAACGGCCACTGCTCATCAAGGGCGAGCCTGGCACCGGCAAGACCATGTTGGCTGAAGAAGTCGCCGCCGCGCTCAACATGCCGCTCTTGCAGTGGCACATCAAATCCACCACCAAAGCGCAACAAGGGCTGTATGAGTACGATGCCGTCTCGCGGCTGCGCGACTCACAGCTCGGCGACGAGCGCGTGCGCGAGATCCGCAATTACATTGTCAAGGGCGTGCTGTGGCAAGCCTTCGAGGCCGACCAGCCCACCGTGCTGCTGATCGACGAAATCGACAAGGCGGATATCGAGTTCCCCAACGATTTGCTGCGCGAACTCGACCGCATGGAGTTCTATGTCTACGAAACCCACGAACTGATCCGCGCCAGGCAGCGCCCGCTCGTCATCATCACTTCGAACAACGAAAAAGAACTGCCCGACGCATTCTTGCGCCGCTGCTTTTTCCACTACATCAAATTTCCCGAACCCGCGACGATGAAACAAATCGTCGAAGTGCATTACCCCGGCATCAAGCGCGAGCTATTGCAGGCCGCACTGCAGAGTTTCTTCGAATTACGCGAGGTTGCCGGCCTGAAGAAAAAACCCTCCACTTCCGAGCTACTGGACTGGCTCAAGCTGTTACTGGCCGAAGACATTCCCGCACACGCGCTGCGCTCGAAAGACCAGCGCCAGATCATCCCGCCGCTGCATGGCGCACTATTGAAAAACGAACAGGACATCAGCCTGTTCGAGCGCCTCATTGTCATGAACCGCAATCATCGCTAGGGCATCCGCGCACGCCCAGGCCCCTGTTTGCCGCCCCCCGCGAGCTTTCCACACCATGAACCACTGGACCCAACCCGTCACGCTTGAAGGCCGGTACGTCAGCCTCGAACCCCTGGCCCCCGGCCACGCCCCGGCACTCGCCGCAGCCGCCGCCGACGGCGAGTTATGGAAGCTCTGGTACACCGCCGCCATTCCCGCGCCAGGCAGCGAATCCGCCTATATCGACACGGCGCTGAAGTTGCGCGATGCGGGCAGCGCGCAACCGTTCGCGGTACGCGAGCGAGCCTCGGGCGAGATCGTCGGCAGCACGCGCTACATGAATATCGACAACGCCAACCGGCGCCTCGAAATCGGCACGACGTGGTACGCCCGACGCGTGCAGCGCACTGCGCTCAATACCGAAGCCAAGCTGCTGTTGCTGGGTCATGCGTTCGAACAGCTTGGCGCCATTGCCGTCGAATTCCGCACGCACTTCATGAACCACCCATCACGGGCAGCCATCGCCCGGCTCGGCGCAAAACAGGACGGTATCCTGCGCAATCATCAGTGCGACCAGGACGGTGCGCTGCGCGATACCGTGGTGTTCTCGATCATCGCTTCCGAATGGCCCGCCGTGCGCGCTCATTTGCAGCACGCGTTGCGACGTTAACCGCGCAACGCGTGCCCAAACAGCGACCCTCGCCGCTCCCCTTGCGCAAGCCACGATGCTGATCGACTTCTTCTATACCTTGCGCGCCGCGCAACTGCCGGTTTCGGTCAAGGAATACCTCACCTTGCTCGAAGCGTTAAAGGCGGGCGTAATCCCGCCTTCGCTGGACGCGTTCTACTATCTCGCGCGCCTGACGCTGGTCAAGGACGAGCAGTATTTCGACAAGTTCGATCAAGCCTTCGGTGCGTACTTCGAACAGTTTGAACGCCAGACTGAACAGGCCTTTGCCATTCCCGACGACTGGCTGAAAAAAAAGCTGCAGCGCGACTTCACCGCCGCGGAAAAAGCCCAGATCGAAGCACTCGGCGGCCTCGATGCACTGCTGGAACAGCTCCGGCAACGCATGGCCGAACAGAAAGAACGCCACGAAGGCGGCAATAAATGGATCGGCACCGGCGGCACCTCGCCGTTCGGTCATGGCGGCTATCACCCTGAAGGCATTCGCATCGGCGGTGAATCCGCCGGCCACCGCACCGCGCTCAAAGTCTGGCAAGCCCGTGCCTACCGTGATTACGACGACCAGATCGAGATCGGTACGCGCAACCTCAAGGTCGCGTTGCGGCGACTACGCCGTTTTGCCCGCGAAGGCGCCGCCGAAGAACTCGATCTACCCGGCACGATCCGCAGCACCGCCGCCAATGCCGGCTGGCTCGACCTGAAAATGGTGCCCGAGCGGCACAACAAGGTGAAAGTACTGATGCTGCTCGATGTCGGCGGCTCGATGGACGATCACATCAAACGCACCGAAGAGCTCTTTTCTGCCGCCAGGGCCGAGTTCAAGCATCTGGAGTTTTATTACTTTCACAATTGCGTCTACGATTTTCTCTGGAAACACAACCGGCGGCGCCATGCCGAGCGCACGCCCACCTGGGACGTGCTGCATCGCTACAGCGCCGATTACCGGCTGATTTTCGTCGGCGACGCCACCATGAGCCCCTATGAAGTGCTGCAGCCTGGCGGTTCGGTCGAATACAACAACGCGGAAGCCGGTGCGGTGTGGCTGCGGCGTCTGACCAGCCAGTTTCCGCATTACGTGTGGCTCAATCCTGAACCCGAGCGGCTGTGGGAGTACCGGCAATCGGTGGCGCTGATCCGTGACGTACTCAGCCAGCGCATGTATCCGCTTACGCTGGCTGGGCTCGAAAGCGCGATGCGCATGCTCAGCCAGTAACCGGTAACGTCCGCCCATGGTTTTTCCTTTGGTTTCCTTTGCCTTTGATTTACCTGCCCATCACGGCCCCGCGCTCAGGGCTGGTTTCTGTGTGGCGGGTGGCGGCGGGTCAGGCTTTTCGCCATAGAATGAACCCCCTGCACCCGCTGGCCAAGGCATCTGCCGCGCCCAGTCGATACGAATCTCGCCGGTGTGGGCGGCCTCACCGCCCGCACCTTTCCTTTTTTGACGTCTGACAACCGCGCCTGCGCGCCGAAGGCCTGATATGACCACCGCACTCGACCAGCTCAAGCAGTACACCACCGTCGTCGCCGACACCGGTGATTTTCAGCAGCTCGCCCAGTACAAGCCACAAGATGCGACCACCAATCCCTCGCTGATCCTCAAGGCTGTGCAAAAAGACGACTATCGTCCGCTCCTCGAACAAACTGTCCGCGAGCACGCTTCCAAACCACTCGGCGCGATCATCGACCGGCTGCTCGTCGCATTTGGCAGCGAAATCCTGAAGATCATCCCGGGGCGCGTCTCCACCGAAGTGGATGCGCGGCTGTCGTTCGACACCCAGGCGTCGATCCGCAAGGCGCATGAACTCATCACCCTCTACGAAGCCGCCGGGATCAGCCGCGAACGCGTGCTGATCAAACTCGCGTCGACCTGGGAAGGCATTCGCGCAGCCGAAGCGCTGCAAAAAGAAGGCATCAAATGCAACATGACCTTGCTCTTCTCGTTGGCGCAGGCTGCCGCATGTGCCGAGGCGGGCGCGCAACTGATCTCGCCGTTCGTCGGACGGATTTACGACTGGTACAAGAAAAATGCGGGCAGTGCCTGGGATGAAGCCCGGGATGGCGGTGCCAATGATCCTGGTGTGCAGTCCGTGCGCCGGATCTATGCGTACTACAAAACCTTTGGCTATCCCACCGAAGTCATGGGCGCGAGCTTTCGTACCACGAGCCAGATTCTCGAACTGGCGGGCTGCGACCTGCTGACGATCAGCCCGGATTTATTGCAAAAGCTGCAAGACAGCACGGACAAAATCGAACGCAAGCTGTCGCCCGAAACCAGCAAGCAGCCAGGCCTCAAACGCATGGCAACCGATGAAGCGTCATTTCGCTTCCTCGTCAACGACGAAGCCATGGCTTGCGAAAAACTCGCTGAGGGGATTCGTGCGTTCGCTGCCGACACGGGCAAACTCGAGCAGCTCATCACCGCACTCCAATAAGGCTGCCAACCAGGCGAGTGGCAAACCAGGACCGCGGCAACACCCCGGCCCTGGCTTCTTCGTCAAAGCATGCCCTTCTTTTTTTTGACAGGCTCCCAAAACACCTATTTACAATTCAGGCTTTTGGTGTTGGTTGCCCATCAGGCACGCACCGTGACCCACGTCGTGATCTTTTGGGAGATTCACCATGCAAGTCCAGCCATGCGCCTATTTTCGTGGCCGTTGCGAGGAAGCACTCGAGTTTTATGCGAAACAACTGGACGCTGAAATTCAGGTCAAGGTTTATTTCAAGGACATGCCGGAGCCGCCCGCAGGCTTTCCCATGCCGCCCCCCGGCTGCGAAAACAAGATTGTTTACGCCTGCATGAAGATTGGCGATTCGGTGCTGATTGCATCTGATTCGACGCAAGCGGATTCCGACCAGCCCATCAACGCCGAAATCAATTTCAGCCTGAACCTGATTGCCGATGACGTGGCGACAGGCAAGCGTTACTTCAACGCCTTAAGCAAAAAAGGCCGCGTCGTCACCCCCTGGACCACCACGCCCGCTACCGAAGGTTTCGGCATGGTGGTCGACCAGTTCGGGATTCACTGGATGGTGTTCGTGCCCACCACGTCGACACAGTAAGCGGCCACCGGATACGTCTGGCGCGGCTGATATTTAGCGGCCCAGGCCGGACTGCGCCGGCAGGCGCCTCACACGTTGCTCGATATGCCAGTTGGGCCCCGTCTCGAGCAGCAGCGCACGCAGCCGCTCGACCTGTTCCGCCAGACGCTGTCCCAGCCAATACGGGCCTTGCAACTCAGGCGCCAGGTGCACGGCCAGCCCCGGCGCGATGCTCGCAGCAAGACGTGCCGGCGGCATCTCGAGCGGCTTGGCCGCCGTAAAGCGCAAGGCGCGGGCCATTGCCAGCAGCGTGCCACGCACGGCACGCACCTCGTCGCCGCACTGGCTGGCAAACGCCAGGCGCACCGCGTCTTGCTGTAAAAACGTGCCCATCGCAATCATTTCGAGCGCGCTGAGCGCCGACCGGTGCAGGCGCTGAATCTCTTCAAGCTGCGCTTGCGCTACATGAATCTCCTTGGCCACCGAAGGCAGCAACGAGCGCAGTTGCACCAGGCGGGTATTCAAACGCAAAAAAATCTTGAGCTTCGCCTCGCTGGACAGCGGCGTGTCATCCAGCAAATACGCGTAGAGCCTGGCGCAGTCGCGCAGGTTGTCGGCTAGCAGATAACGCCACGAATACGTGGCATGAAGCGGCAGGGCAAACGAAAACGCCAGCGCAATCACGATTCCGATCAGCACATTCAGCGTGCGCCACAGGCCCGTACCGATCAGGTTATCGCCATGGCCCGCGACGATGCACATCGTAATCGCGGTCAGGAGCGCGATATAGCCCGCTTTGCCTATCGCATACCAGGAACAGATGGCAGCCACGATCGACATCAAGACATAGGTCAGCGGCAGCGAGCCCAGCAGGTTTTGCTGCACGATCAGCACGAGCCCAAACCCCGCGCCCAGCAGCGTGCCCACGGCCCGTTCCGCGGCTTTCTTGCGGATATTGCCGTGGTGCTGCAGGCCACCGATCACCACCAGCAAGGTCACCGAAGCCCAGATGCCATGCGGCACATCAATGCCCGTCGTCGCCAGAATCGACACGAGCATGGCGAGACCCACACGCGTACTGTGGATCAGCCGGGCGTAGCGGTAACGGTAAAACGGCGAAGCGAGGCTGCGCCAGAGCCGCCTGAGTGGCACGAACTGACCGGGCCGCCCGCTCAGGCGCATGAAACGCTTGAGACGTGGAGCCAGACGGCTGCTTACCGCCTCCTCTGCAGCACGAGGCGCAGGCTGTGCCGCGGCATCGGCAGCAGAGGCAGAGGCACGATCACGTTCAGGGCCAGAATCGGGCGAAGCCATACGGAGAGATCCGAAAAAAGCAGGACGCGAATGGGCACGAGGCGGTGTCTAGCCCCCAGGCGTCTGGCATCTGCAACGCCCTTCGTTCCTTCGTTTAAATCGAAAACGTGGGCCCGCTTTGTCCCGACGCTTCACGCAGGCCTTTGAGCCATTTGCGTGCCGGTAAGCCCAGGGTGTCTTCGATCAGTTTTGCCCGCGCTTGCAGCGCGGCAAAGGGCACCTCCAGCGCCGGGCCGGAAAACGCCAGCGCCACGCGGTTGCCGTCGTGCACTTCAGGCAAAGCGATGACACGGCCGTCGAAGGCTTCTTTCAGGCGCTTCATGTTGCGCACGAAATCGGGATGGTCGCCAAACAGGTTCACCGTCATCACACCCGCGCTGCCGAGGCAAGCCCGTGCGGCGCGATAAAACGCCACGCTATTTAACACCGGGCCGCGCGCTTTGGCGTCGTAGACATCGACTTGCAATGCACCCGTCGTACCGTGATTCGCGCGATCAGTCACAAAATTCCATGCATCGGTTTCGTGCACCGTCAGACGGGCATCGTCGGCGGGCAGCCCGAACATCGTGCGCGCGGCCACGACCACCGCCGGATTCAGCTCAATCGCATCGACGCTCGCCCGTTTTAAATAGCGGTGCGTGAATTTGGTCAACGCCGCCGCGCCCAGCCCCAGTTGCACGATGCGCGCAGGCGTTTCAAGAAACAGCAGCCAGGCCATCATCTGCTGCACGTATTCGAGTTCGATGTGGTCGGGCTTTTTCAGCCGCATCGCGCCTTGCACCCATTCCGTGCCGAAATGCAGATAGCGCACGCCCGCCGTTTCAGAAAACGTCACGGGAGCAAAACGCGATTTTGCCGAAGGGGTCACAGGAGGAGGCGCATCGGCAAAATCATCGTCATGCTGCGCGCGGGTTTTGCTGCGGGAGGAGCGTCGTTGCGCATCCTGGGCCTTGGCCGTACGGCCGCCAAGAGCGCGTGCCTCGGCGCTGGCGCGCCGGATCAGTTTCGTCATGTGAAGAGGTCGCGTCAAAGACGCCATTTTTTAATCGAACGAGAGGATAGCATTCGCTGGGCTATGTCACGGCCATGCCGTTGGCACAGCGCAGGTTTATATCACGATGCGATATAATTTCGCGCGGTTTTGCCGTTGAGTCCTTGACGCTTCGTTACAGTTACAGTTACAGCCAGCACCAGGCTCGCCTGGTTCACCTGATAGCGTCCTGCTTGCTGTTTCGTTGCGCCTTTCTCCCTCCCTGTCTCTTGCCCCCTGCTTTTTTATTCCGACCGTGTTCCGTTCCGCTCTTGTCCGCTGGCTCTCCCGCTTTGTGCCCAGCCCCCTCACCGTGGGCTGGCCCGAGCGCCTGAGATCCTGCCTCGGCGCTTTATTTGGCATCGCCTTCACCGGTACGATGATGCATCTGTTGCTCGGGCCTGCCGCCCATATTCCACTTCTCGTCGCGCCCATGGGCGCTTCGGCCGTGCTGCTATTCGCCGTTCCCGCCAGCCCACTGGCGCAGCCGTGGTCCATCATCGGCGGCAATCTCATCGCGGCCACGGCGGGCGTCGCCTGTGCGAGCTGGATCGCTACCCCCATCCTCGCAGCAGCGCTGGCCGTCGCCCTGGCGGTCGGCGCGATGTTTGCCCTGCGCTGTGTTCATCCGCCATCGGGCGCGGTCGCCCTGACCGCAGTTCTGGGAGGGCCCGAGATTCACGCGCTCGGCTATCACTTTGTCGCTACGCCGATCGCACTCCAGTCAGCGTTGCTGCTGTGCGCAGCGCTCGTCTATCACGCCGTGACTGGGCATCGCTATCCGCACGCGGCTCCTCAAGCCTCGAGCCCAGGCCCCGCGACCACGGCAACCACGGCTGGAACGGTGAGGCCCCATGACGGCTTCACGCGCGCGGACCTCGAAGCGGTGCTCAAGCAGCGCGGCGAACTGCTCGATATCGATCCTGGCGATCTGGAAGCCCTTCTGCGCGATGTCCAATTGCAGGCCTATGCCCGCACGTTCAGCGAGCTGACTTGCGCGGACATCATGTCGCGCACGCTGGTCTCGGTTTCGGCGACAACCCGCGCGACAACGGCATGGGAGCTGCTGCAACAGCGCCATATCAAGGCGCTCCCCGTCACCGACGAGAAGCAGCATGTCATCGGCATCGTGACGCGCGCCGATCTCATCAATGCGCATATTCCAGGCGCCGCGTCAGAGCAGCCGCCGTCCATGCGGCGCGGGTTCCAGCGCTGGTTCAAGCGCCGCGCCGCCACCGCCCCCCAGATCGGCACGCTGATGACCGTCGTCGTTCAGACAGTCGACAGCACCACCCCGATCGTCGAATTAGTCCCGGTGTTCGCCAACTACGGGCACCACCATATTCCGGTTCTGGACGCGGACAAGCGGCTAGCCGGAATGATCACGCAAGCCGATCTCATCGCGGGCCTGTATCGCCAGCGCGCGGCCCAGCAACAACGCATAGCCTAGCGCCATGGCGCATGGCCACCCGGATTCGATGGAGTTCCCATGAAAACGCGTTCGCGCAGCTTGAACAAGGCGGACTTCGAGCAGCTCTCCGAGTTTCGCTATCAGATGCGGCGTTTCGAGCGCTTCTCTGAACAGGCCGCCCAGGGCGAAGGCATTACGCCGCTGCAATATCTGCTGCTTTTGCATATCAGGGGTTATCCCGGGCGCGACTGGGCCACGGTTGGTGAACTGGCGCAACGGCTCCAGGCGCGGCATCACAGCGTTGTCGCACTAGTGTCTCGCAGCGAGGCGCTCGGCCTCGTGCGCAGAAAGATCAGTGAGCTGGATCGCCGCCAGATCGAGGTTCATCTGCAACCCGCAGGCGAGCAGCTGCTCGCCCGTCTCGCCGGGATACACCGTGCCGAGCTCAAATCGCTCAAAGGGGCCTTTACCGTGCCGCAAATTGACGGCTGATTCATGACTGATTCATGGCTGATTCACGCGAGACAATCGTGCAAGGCGCGCCACGCCGCCAGCTTGGCCGCATACGGCAGCGCCGCATATGCGGGGCTGCTCGATGGCAGTTTGAGAATTCGATACTGGCTGATCCGCGCGCCGAGCGCGCGTTCGCCAATCTTCGCCGCCGTGTTGCCGTTGAACGCAATCGCCACGAGATGGGGCAGCGTTGCCACTAGCGCGCTGAGGTCATTGCTCGCCAGATCGCGCAGATTGCTATCGAGACTGCCCGCGCGCCGCGCCTCGGCCACGACATCCCATAAGCCGATGCGATATTGCAGCAACGTGCGCAAGCGTTCGGTGTATTCCATGCCGCTCAGGTTCTCGCCAATCACCTCGCCGACCAGGTGCCAGAACCGGTTTTGCCGGTGGGCGTAGTACTGGTTGTGCGCCAGCGAGACCTCTCCGGGCAGGCTGCCCAGCACAAGCACCTTCGTGTTCGAGTCAACAACCGGAGAGAAGCAACGCTTGAATGTCATGACGTCCTGTCTTGCTCCATGGCTGGCATGTCTGAAGAGGGCTGTGGCTGATGCAGCTGATGTGGCCGATATGGCCGATTTCCCCACTGCGCCAGATGCGCCCAGAGTGCGGGCAAAAAACACTCGGTCACCATCAGCGGTGCGCCATGGCGCTCGAAAACCGAACGCCGCGCCACCAGCGCATGCGGGCAGGCACCGTCGAGCGCATGCGCCGCGAGGTCATAAAGCGGATGCCGCGCGGAGATGCGGCGGCTGACCAGCGGCGAACGCAGCACGCTGCTATCGCTATACAGCAGTTCCGCCAGGGGACGCGTGCGCAAGCGCCGGATGGCTTGCCAGATGCCCCGGCTCGCGGCCAGCGGCACCACGCTGTGCGCCGCGACATAGGGCACCCCCGCCACCGCCAGCACCACTTCGCGCGACCAGACCGGCGCGCGTTCAGCCACGGCGAGCGAGGCGGATTCGTCAGCCCAGGCTTGGGCGACGGCCTCATGAGTCACCCGCACGCTGACCGCACCCAGCGTGCGCAGATGAGCGGTCAGCGACCCCTCGCGCGTCAGCCAGTCTTTCTGTGCGGGCGTGAAACCAGGTAAAAGCGCAACGCGCCAGTGGGCGTCGGCGGCATCGAAGCGGATCGGCATGGGCGGCATTATAGGGCCCACCCCAATGCGCAATCCAGGGGGCAACGGATAAGCCAACCGGAGCGGCCTGACCGAGGCGACTCATCACGGCAAGCCATAACAAAACGGCGGGGTTTTTGCCTCGTCATGACGCAAAAAACCCCGCCGCTTCAATCATTGATTCAATCCATTCCATTCGCTCGAACCACAACCGGCGTCATGCACAACGCCGCGAGCCCTATCGCTGGCCCTATCGCTGGCCCTATCGCTGGCCCTATCGCTGGCCCTATCGCTGGCCCTATTCCTGCACCCCTCCCGCATAACGCCGAGCGACGATGCCCTCCACCTGGGTTTTGACATCGTGAACAAGCGGCTCCCAGATGCCCGGCGCGGGCTGCCGCAACAGCTCAACCGAGTCGTACCAATTCGCCTCCCCCTCCCAGCACCAGTGCGAGACATAATCGAGCAACGCGAACACCGGGTAACCGAGCGCCCCCCCCAAGTGCAATGGCGCGCTATCTATCGTCACCAGAAGATCAAGCGCATTCAGATGAGCGGCCACGTCGTCAAAACCGTTGCGGTAATACGAGGTCAGATCGCGGACCGGATAGCCCTTTTGCTGTAGCGCCGCGACGTCCTTTTCCTGCCCCGGCACCAGGGCATAAAACACCACGCCTGGCATCTGGAGCAGTTGCTCAAGCTGATCCAGCGGAATCGAACGCTGCAAATTGCGCCGATGCGTCGCGTTACCAGACCAGACGAGGCCAATACGCAATGCCTTCGGATCCACCTCTTGCGCCTGGATCAGATTGCGCCAAACGATCGAACGGCCCGCATCCGCCTCCAGATAGGGCTGACCCTGGACATCGTCTGGCTCCAGCTTCAGCACGAAGGGCAAACTCATCATGGGCAAGCTGTAATCAGGACGGCCTGGCAAGCCCTCTTCCAGCGCCACGCAATCTGCGTAAAAACGCTGGAACAATTCCTTCAGCGGACGGCGGCACGCCAGCACCAGCCGCCCACCTTCAGCCCGAACCCTGTCTGCAAGCCGCGGGACAAACCGCACCATCTGGATATCGTCGCCGCTGCCTTGCTCGCTGTAGACCACAAGGATCCGGCCCGCGAGCGGTTCATTCGTCCAGCGCGGATAGCGGCTTGACATCAGCATGACCGCGTTGGTGTCTTCGCGGCCCTTGCTAGACAGGCGCTCTTCGTAAAGCATCCAGCCTATGGGCCAGTCGCCGCGCCGCAAGGAGAGTTCGGCCAGGTCGACTGCAATTTGAGTGTCACCCGGGCGCCGTGTGAGTGCCATCTCCAGCTTGACTTCGGCTTCTTTATACAGCCCTTGCTCGATCTCATAGCCACCCATTGCCGCCAGCGCCGCGCCGTTCTCCGGTGCGAGCAGCCAGGCATCGCACATGGTCTCCTCGGCGGCCTTGGCGTCACCGCTTTGCCATTGCGCATAGCTGAGCTGCCATGAGATTTCGGTATTGCCGGGCTCTCGGGACAGCACGTCGCGGCACAGGTGCGCCATCGCCTCCCAGTCATGCTGACGGCGATAGACCAGCGCCAGTTGCAACGGCAGCGCGGGATGCACCGCCGGATCAAGCGCATAGGCGCGCACCAGTGCCGCATCGTGCTCGGCCTCGATCAGCTCGTCTTGCGGCGACATCCTGGCGAGCGTCTGTGAGAGCCACCATGGCCTGCGTGCATCATCCGGGGCCGCCGCCTCGAGTGCTCGCAGCAAATGAGCTGCCGCACCATGCGCCTCGCATTCATCACCAAGACGCACAATCCACGCGATGACTTCTTCAAATGTTTGTCCCTGTACCGCTTTGCTGCTGTACTCGCTCGCGTGGGCGGTATCGCCTAGCCCATCGGCAAACAGCGCGAGACGGGCGTAACGCGCGCCGGGCTGCATGTCACTTTGCGTCAGCGATGCCAGTTGATAAGCCTCCTCGAAGTAAGTCGCGCTCGCGTTCAGGTCCGCCAGGAGCTGGAGCGCTTCTTCGGTAATCGGGAGCGACACGGCATAGGCCCGGGCGGCCTTGAATCCTTGCGTTTTGAGGAGTAACCAGAGGTGGAAAACCGGATCGGCCAGCGGAACTGTAACGGCTTGGTCTGATGGGATTTCTGGCTGGGCTTCTTCTAACACGGACTGTGACATAGCGGGATCAATAAAATGAGAGGTCGCGCGGGTGGCGGAGCGGTAAATTTTCAAAAAAATTTGAACGCGCACAGAATACGGGCATGTGTGCGAATGCCATCCTATAAATGGCCGCCTCACGGCAGACAGCTGGCAGACAGCTCCCGTTACGTCTCACCCTACCTTGCACCGCCAATAAAAAACGGTGACACCTGAACCGCACTTCACTCAGGTTGTCACCGTTTTTGCACACCGAATCGGGCATGCCGCGCGGATTTACACGCCGCGCGTCAGCAAGAGCGCATTCGTGCGCCGCACGAAACTCGCCGGATCTTCCAGCGCGCCGCCCTCCGCCAGCATCGCCTGATCGAACAGCAGATGACACCAGTCATCAAACTGCGCCCCATCGATTTGCAAACCCTTCACCAGCGCATGTTCGGGGTTGATCTCGAGGATCGGCTGCATCGCGGGCGCCTGCTGGCCCGCCGCCTTCAGCATGCGCTGCAGGTAGCCGCTCATGTCGCCGTCGTCCGCGATCAGGCACGAAGGCGAGTCAGTCAGGCGAAACGTCAGACGCACGTCCTTGGCCTTGCCCTTGAGCGCTTCTTTCATCTTCTCGACCAGGGGCTTGAGGGTCTCACCGACCTTTTCCTGCTCGGCTTTTTCTTCGTCGTTGAGCGCGCCCAGATCCAGATCGCCACGCGCTACGCTCTGTAGCGGTTTGCCGTCGAACTCGGTGAAAAACGACAGCATCCATTCATCGACACGATCCGTCAGCAACAGCACTTCCACGCCTTTCTTGCGGAACACTTCGAGGTGCGGGCTATGTGTCGCGGCCTGCCAGGTGTCAGCGGTGACGTAATAAATCTTGCTTTGCTCAGGCTTCATGCGCGCGACGTAATCGGCTAGCGCCACGTTCTGTTCCGGCGAATCCTGGTGGGTCGAGGCAAAGCGCAGCAGTTTGGCAATGCGCTCGCGGTTGGCCGTATCTTCACCGATGCCTTCTTTCAGCACCTGGCCGAACTCGTTCCAGAATAACGGGTACGGCGCGTCCGCCTTACCGTCGGCCTGCGCCGTATCCCCGTCCGCCGCCGTAGCCGCGACCGGGGCCTTGCCGGCCAGCTCTTCGAGCATCGACAGCACGCGTTTCGTCACGCCTTCGCGGATGGCCCGGACATCGCGGCTTTCCTGCAGGATTTCGCGCGAGACGTTGAGCGGCAGATCGCTTGAATCGACCACGCCCTTCACGAAACGCAAATAGCCCGGCAGCAACTGCTCGGCTTCGTCCATGATGAACACGCGCTTCACATACAGTTTCAGGCCGCCGCGGTGATCGCGGTTCCATAGATCGAAGGGCGCATGAGCGGGAACGTAGAGCAACTGGGTGTATTCGCTGCGGCCTTCGACGCGGTTATGCGTCCACGTCAGCGGATTTTGATGGTCATGCGCGAGGTGCTGGTAAAACTGCTGATACTGCTCATCCGTGATCTCGTTCTTTGAGCGGGTCCACAGCGCGCTGGCCTGGTTGACGGTTTCGTCTTCGTCACGCGTCACCATCTCGCCTTTTTCAGCGTCCCATTCTTCCTTTTTCATGAGGATCGGCAGCGCGACGTGATCCGAATACTTCTGAATGATCGCGCGCAGACGATGCGACGACAGCAGTTCGTCTTCGTCGGCACGCAGATGCAGCGTGATCGTGGTGCCGCGTGCCGCGCGCTCGATGGTCTCCACGGCGAAATCGCCCTCGCCCGTGCTTTCCCAGCGCACGCCTTCGCTCGCGGGCAGCCCGGCGCGGCGGGTTTCCACCGTGATGCGGTCGGCCACGATAAAGCCTGAATAAAAACCCACGCCAAACTGGCCGATCAACGCGGCGTCTTTTTGCTGGTCGCCCGAGAGCTTGCCGAAGAACTCTTTCGTGCCGGAACGGGCAATCGTGCCCAGGTTGGCAATGGCCTCGTCGCGGCTCATGCCGATGCCGTTGTCGTCGAGCGTGATGGTGCGGGCCGCCTTGTCGTAGGACACGCGAATCCGCAAGTTCGGATCGTTTTCGTAAAGCGCGTTGTTTTCGATGGCTTCGAAACGCAGCTTGTCGGCGGCATCCGACGCGTTGGAAATCAGCTCACGCAGGAAAATTTCCTTGTTGCTGTATAGCGAATGGATCATCAGGTTCAAAAGCTGTTTCACTTCTGCCTGAAAATTCATGGTTTCTTGTGCCATGCCCAAACTTCCTCTCTAGTACGGTTGGATTGCAGACTGACGCTGATGGATCAATGCGGGCGCGGTTTTTGTCGCAAAACGGCAAACCCGCGCCAAAACGTGCACTCCGACATGGGAGCAAACCGTGCTTTTTCAAGAGGCCTATTCAGGCCGTAACCAGGCCGTGACCCGGCCGTAACCCGGCCGTAACCCGGCCGAGCCTCAGGAGGCACGCCGGAGCGCGCGCTCGAGGTACTGGTTGAGAAAGACCGGCAGCCCTGGATCCCCGCAATTGGCGACGTTAAAGCGCATGCGCGTGGTGGGCGACTGCTGCGGCGAGAAAAGGCTGCCTGGCGTGAGCAAAAAGCCCGCTTCGTGTGCGCTCGCGGCCAGCGCGTCGGAGTCCACCCCGGTATCGACCCAGACGAACATGCCTGCGCCGGGTGTCAGAAACAGCTTGAAACCGGTTTTCTCCAGCATCCGCGCGGCCTTGTCACGCACGCCGTCGAGCCGTGCCCGCAAGCGTTCGACATGACGCCGGTAGTGGCCTTCGGTGAGGATCTGGTACAGCACGCGTTCGTTCAGCTCGGGGCTGGTCATGCCAACCAGCATCTTCTGGTCAGTCATGGCCCGGGCCACGGGTAGCGAACCGGCGAGAAAACCCACGCGCAAATTAGCCGCGAGGGTCTTGGAGAAACTGCCAAGGTAAATCACCCGCCGTAACTGGTCGAGACTCGCTAAACGGGTAGCGGGATAACCGGGCGGGCAGAGATCGCCATAGATATCGTCTTCGACGACGATGAAATCGTAAGTCTCGGCCAGTTGCAGGAGGCGGAACGCCTGGGCGGCGCTCAGCGAGGTGCCCGTGGGATTGTGCAGCACCGAGTTGATCACGAGCATGCGTGGCCGCCAGGCCTGCAACAGGGGCTCCAGCGCATCCAGATCGGGCCCCTCGGGCGTATAGGGCATGCCAATCAGGCGCGCGCCTTGTGCCGCGAAGCGCCCGAACATCTGGAACCACGCCGGATCGCCCACGATCACGGCATCGCCCGGCTGGACATAAAGACGGGCAATCAGATCGATGGCCTGAGTGATGCCGGAGACCAGCACGATCTGCTCCGGGGCAGCGCCGATCTCGCGCTCCTCAAGCCGGGTCTGCAATTGCTGGCGCAGGGGCAGAAAACCTTGTGGCGTGCCAAAGCCCAACAGTTGCGCGCTGCTTTGCCGCCCTAGCGTGCGCAGCGCGCGAGTCATTAGCTCGCCGTCCAGCCAGCGGCTGGGGAGATAACCCAACCCTGGGCCTTTTTCAGGCCGCGTCGAGGTTTGCAACATATTGCGCAGCAGCCAGACGACATCGATCGGGGGCGGTGCGGCAATGCCGGGCGCTACCGCATGGCGCTCACCGGGCACCGGTGCGGCCAGCCGCTCGCGCACGTAAAAACCGGAGCCCCGCCGCGAATCCAGATAACCCTGGGCCACCAGCCGCTCATACGCTTCCACCACGGTGAAGCGCGACACGCCTTTATCCCGCGCCAGCGTACGGATCGACGGCATGCGCATGCCAGGGCGAAAAACGCGTTCTTCGATCCGGCGGCAAGCCCATTGCACCAACTGTTCGACCAGCGTCAGCGGCGAAGCGCCGTGAGGCGCGGGGATCAGGTCAAGCGGATCAGGCGGCATGGGTGCTCCAACTGTACCGAGAATTATCGGGTGGATTGTACCGTTACTGTGCTGGTGCCAGACGCTACATTGAGACCGGCCGATGTCAGGTTGATATCAGGTTGACATCGGCGGCACTGGGCAACTGCGCTCCGTCTCCCTCCGCCTTTATTCCCCCCTCGCAAACGGGAGATTTTTTCAATGAATCCGATGAATCCGATCAATTCGCGTGAATCTCAAGGCATGCTGCTTGGCCTGCTAGGCGTCGTGATTTTTAGCCTGACGCTGCCCATGACCCGTATCGTCGTGATGGAATTCCATCCCTTGCTCAACGGCCTGGGCCGGGCACTTGCCGCCGCGCTCCCGGCGGCGGCGCTGCTCGCCTGGCGCCGCGAGCGCTGGCCCACCTGGGTGCAAATGAAGAGCCTCGCGGTGGTCTCGCTGGGCGTGATCGTCGCATTTCCGGTGTTTTCCGCCTGGGCCATGAAAACCGTGCCGGCATCGCACGGGGCCGTGGTCAACGGCTTGCAGCCCTTGTGCGTCGCGCTGTATGCCGCCTGGCTGGCCCATGAGCGGCCCTCGAAAGCTTTCTGGCTCAGCGCGATCGCGGGTAGCGCCATCGTCGTGGGCTTCGCCTTGCAGGCAGGCGGCGGCGCGCTCCAGGCGGGCGATCTGCTGATGCTGGTCGCGGTGGGTATCGGCGCGCTCGGTTACGCCGAAGGCGCGCGGCTGGCACGGCAGATGGGTGGCTGGCAGGTGATCTGCTGGGCCCTGGTGGTGTCGGCGCCCTTCCTGCTGCTACCGGTGGCCTGGCTCGGCTGGCAGCAATATCTGCAGCAGACGCAACCCGTGGCGCTGAAAACCTGGCTGGCGTTCGGCTATGTCACGCTGTTTTCGCAGTTCCTCGGTTTTTTCGCCTGGTATGCGGGGCTGGCGATGGGTGGCATTGCTCGCGTGGGTCAGGTGCAACTGTTGCAGATTTTCTTCACGATGGCGTTTTCCGCGCTCTTTTTCGGCGAAACCGTGGCCCCCATCACCTGGCTTTTCGCCGCGGCGGTCATCGTCACCGTCGTGCTGGGCCGCAAGGCCAGCGTGCGCACGGCGCCCACAGCCCCTTCCGCGGCGGCATCCCGGGCTGCAGCCAAACCGGTTCGTACCCCGTGATGCGGCATCGGAGCCTGCCACAGCGCAATGCCCAAGTCGCGCGATAATGCGGCTCTTTCGGCCTGCACGGCAGGCGCGGCGACACACCGCGCCACCCTTCTGCGATTGCGGCATGGCCCCATGAGCCGATCCCAACTCCGATCCTGATTCCGATCCCGATCCCGATTTCTATTCCCGCAAAAGCTGAAACGACCATGACTCAATCTGAAACGCCCTCAACGCTGCCGTGGCAGTTGTCCGAACGCGCACGCAAGCTCACCAGTTCGGCGATCCGCGAAATCCTGAAAATTACCGAGCGGCCTGAGGTCATCTCGTTTGCGGGCGGGCTGCCTGCGCCCGCTACGTTTCCGGTGGAGCCAATGCGCGCCGCCGCCGAGCGCATCTTGCGCGAGGACGCCGCTGCCGCCTTGCAATACAGCGCCACCGAAGGCTATCTGCCGCTGCGTGAATGGATTGCCCAGCGCTATTCGACGAACGGCGCGCGGATTCGCCCCAGCCAGGTGCTGATTACGACCGGCTCGCAACAGGCACTCGACTTGCTAGGCAAGGTGCTGATTTGTCCGGGCAGCCCTGTGCTGGTCGAAACCCCGACGTATCTCGGCGCGCTGCAATCGTTTTCGATGTTCGAACCGCGTTATGTCCAGGTCCCCACCGATGACGACGGCCTGATCGCTTCGGCGCTCACACCGGAACTCACCGCTGCTGCGCGCCTGCTCTACACCCAGCCTAACTTTCAGAATCCAACGGGCCGCCGCCTGCCGCTCGCGCGCCGCGAAGCGCTGGCCGAACTGGCGCAACACGCAGCCTTCCCCATTGTCGAAGACGATCCTTACGGCGCCCTCGATTACGCAGGCGAGCCGCTGCCTACGATGCTGTCGCTGGCACCGGAGCACATCGTGCATCTGGGCTCATTCTCCAAGGTGCTCGCGCCGGGCTTGCGCATCGGCTACATCATTGCGCCCGAGGCTTTGCAGTTCAAACTGGTGCAGGCCAAACAGGCCACCGATCTGCATACGCCCAGCTTCACCCAGCGCATCGTGCATGAAGTCATCAAGGATGGCTTTCTCGAAACCCATGTGCCGACCATTCGCGCGCTCTACCGCGATCAATGCGCAGCCATGCTGGCCGCGCTTGAGCGCCACATGCCGGAGGGCGTGAGCTGGAACCGGCCGCAAGGCGGCATGTTCATCTGGGCCTCGCTGCCTGCCGGGATGGATAGCATGGCCTTGCTGGAAGAAGCCATCGCGCACAATGTCGCCTTCGTGCCAGGCGGGCCGTTTTACGCCAGCGAAGCGCAAGCCAGCACGTTGCGGCTGTCCTTCGTCACGGTGCCGCCCGCCAAAATAGACGAAGGCATAGCCCGCCTGGCCGCGCTGATTCGCGCGCGTCTGTGATGCCGGCCATGAGCTGGAACAACTGTGCAACCCTCTATTGATCTGTCATCCTCATTTACCCACCGATAAGGACTCTCTCATGTCTGAAACCACACTGAACATCTACGACCGCCTGGAACAGCTCGGCATCGAACTGCCCAGCGCCGGCGCGCCCGCTGCTGCCTACGTGATGAGCGCCCAAAGCGGCAAGACGGTTTATCTGTCAGGGCACATCGCCAAACGCAGCGGGGCAGTCTGGACAGGCAAGCTCGGCGCGACGCTGGGCACGGAAGAAGGCAAGGCCGCCGCCCGCGCCGTCGCCATCGATTTGCTCGCCACGCTGCACAACCATGTCGGCGACCTGAACCACGTCACACGTATCGTCAAGCTGATGAGCCTCGTCAATTCCACGCCCGAGTTCACCGAGCAGCATCTGGTCACCAACGGCGCGTCCGAACTCATCGCGGAAGTTTTCGGTGAACGCGGCCAGCACGCGCGCTCGGCGTTCGGCGTGGCGCAAATTCCGCTCGGCGCGTGCGTGGAGATTGAAATGATCGCGGAAGTCAAATAACGTTACGTCTGGCACCCGCAGATTGCCGAGTGCTACTAAGCAGCGCTGATTTGTCCCGGTGGCCCGCTGTCTGGCCACCGTTTCCAACCGATGTGTCCCAGACTCTTCAATCAACGATGCCAGAATTTAAAAACGTCCGTTTTAAACAGGTCGATGTATTCACCTCGACGCCATTCAAAGGCAACCCGCTCGCGGTCGTGTTCGAAGCCGACGGCATGACATCCGTCCAAATGCAGGCAATCGCCAGTTGGACCAATCTGTCCGAAACCGTCTTTCTTTCCAGGGCGACGGATCCCGAAGCCGACTACCGTGCGCGTATTTTCACCCCCGTCACTGAACTGCCGTTCGCGGGCCATCCCACACTAGGCGCGGCGCACGCGCTGCTCGAAAGCGGCTATCAGCCCAAGCGCCCAGGCAGGCTCGTGCAGCAATGCGGCGCCGGGCTGATCGAACTGGAGTCGCAAAGCAACGGCGATTGGGCCTTTAGCGTGTCCGAGGCCGATGTCACACCGCTGTCTCCCACCGAATACGACGCGCTGGCCCTCGCGCTGAATAGCGATCAGGTCGATTTCAGCGCCATGCCATGCGCCGTCAATAATGGCGCGTCATGGCTGGTTATCCGCATGAATTCGGCCCAGGCCTGCCTTGAGGTTCAACCCGAACGCCTCGAAATTGCCCGCCTGACCCGGCGGGTCCACGCCCATGGCATCGCGCTGTATGGGCCCCATGAGGCCGATGGCCCGGCCACCTTTGAAATGCGCTGCCTGCTGACCGGCGAGCACGGAGGCCAGGGCGGCCTGCTGGAAGACCCTGTCACGGGCAGCGCCAACGCTGCCGTCGCTGGGCTGCTCGCCGCCATGGGCAAGGCCCCGGGCACGCACTACACCGTGCGCCAGGGAACCCTGCTGGGCCGCAACGGCAATGTGTCGGTCCGTTATGAAAAAAACAGCCCGAAAATCTGGATCGGCGGCCCGGTCATCACGATTATTGACGGGACCTTCCGGCGCCCCCAAGCGCCGCTTGCTTAAGCGCCGTTGCGCGATGAATCAAACGCAAAGTTAAAACAAAAATATAAGGTCCCGGTTACAACCGTCGAACCTGGGAACGTTACGCACAACCCGTCTAAAACCGTACCGACGGCATTGGATTTAAAGGAAATAAGGAAATCGAAATGGCGGCGCTGTCGCCATTTCGATTTCCTCAACCGCCACAGCCCGCATCGCATCACCCCCCCCCCGGACGATGCCGCGCACGCGGGACCATGCGCCCCATTCCGCGCGCTTTCTGTCCTGACATTTTGCTTGATGCGCGACGCATTCATCATGGCCATCCACTGTGGTAAATCAGCCTGTGTCATGAACCCCGTTCGCCCCCTCGCTTCACCCCGTCAGCCGCAGTAGGCCTTGAGCAAACGATGCTTGCCTGGCAAACAAGAGCACGTATACCCCGAGTCTCAGCGCTTTCTTAATTCCAAGGCATTCAGTACCATCAAAACCTATCTCAAAAATAGGACGGCCGCCTTTGAAGCTCGCGGCACACCATGCGCGCCCCTTCAAGCAAGACCCCGGTGCCAGACCGAAGCTTCCGCGGCAAGGTATAGAAAGCATGGCTCGCCCGTCGCATCCCTTTCGCTTTTCTCACGCCCGCATGCCGCGGCACAGCCGCGATCCGGCTGTGCCGCGCCGTCGCGCCCTACTGGCGATTCCCCTGTTAGGCGTACTGGTGCTGGTTTTGCTATGGACCGTGGTCTCAACCCGGCTCGCGCTCGAAAAAGAAGCGACTTACCGTGAATCCATTGCTTCGGCGGCAATTTTGTCGGCGGCACTCGAACAGCACACGATCAAGGCCATTCATCAGATTGACCAGATCACGCGCTTCGTCAAATACGAGTTTGAAAAATCACCTGGAACATTCGAACTGACGAACACCGTGGCAAAAAGCGTCGTGCAGGACGAAACGCTCATCCAGGTGTCATTGATCGACGAACACGGCATGCTGGTCGCCAGCACGGCAAACACCCGCGTCAAACCCATCGATCTGTCCGACCGCGAGCATTTTAAAGTTCATCAGCGGCGGAAAAACGACGAGCTGTACATCAGCAAACCTGTGTTAGGACGCGTTTCCGGGCACTGGACACTGCAAATGACGCGCCGCCTGAATCATCCCGATGGTTCGTTCGCAGGCGTCGTCGTGGTCTCGGAAGACCCGGCCTATTTCACGAGCGATTTCTACAACAATCCCGCCATCGGCCGCGACGGCATGATCGCGGTGATTGCCGACAACGGCGATGTGCTCGCACGCATGAGCGGCAACAACCCGAGCCCGGGCAACGCATTGGCGGCCGCCGGCCGCTACTCGCCCATGTCACCGCTGTCCGGCTCCGGCGTCGATCCGCTCGACAAGATCAAACGCATCACGTCATACCGTCATATCGACGGTTATCCGCTTGGTGTGATGGTTGGCCTCGCCGAAACAGAAGAGTTCGCCGATTACAACCACACACGCAATATTTATCTTTTAATGTCTAGTTTTATCTCGTTTGCGATAATTTCATTCTTTATTGTGGCAACCGGCCTGACTAGCAAATTGCTGGGCCGCGAACGGGAGATCACCCATCTGATTCAGTACGACCTGCTCACTGGCCTGCCCAACCGCTACGCGACCCTGCAAAACCTGCGACGCGAGGTGACAGAACCCACGGCCAACGTCGGGCGGCTGGCGCTCCTGTTGATTGATCTCGACAACTTCAAGGCGCTCAACGATGCGCTCGGCCACAACGCGGGCGACATCGTGTTGCAAATGACCGCATCACGTCTGGCCAGCGCGGTGGAAGGCGAAGGTACGCTAAGCCGGATGGGCGGCGATGAGTTCGCTGTCATCGTGAAAAGCGATGCGGTGCAAGTCCACTCGCTCAAGCTCGCCGAGGCGATAGTGCAAGCTTTCGCGCAACCGTTTGCGGTGCACGGCGGCAATCGCTTTACGCTACATGCCAGCATCGGCATTGCGCTGTATAGCGTCGCCAACGAAAACGAAATCGACCTGCTGAAAAAAGCGGATCTGGCGTTGTATAGCGCGAAAACCGAGGGCAAAAACGGTTACCAGTTTTACGCACCGTCCCTGTCGCATCGTGCCGATCATCTGCTGCAGTGGGAACAGCAACTGCGTGCCGCGCTCGTGCACAAGCAGCTGTTTCTGGTGTACCAGCCCAAGATCGATCTGACGCGCCGTTGCATTACCGGTTTCGAAGCGCTCGTGCACTGGAACCATCCCGAACATGGGTTGATTCCGGCCAGCGAATTTATTCCAGTAGCCGAATCAACCGGGTTGATCGTACCGATGGGAGATTTCGTCATCCAAAGCGCCTGCCGTCAGCTCGCGCAGTGGCAGCACGAAGGCGTCGAGGCGCTGACGTTGGCCGTGAATATTTCAGCCGTGCAATTTTGGCGTGGTGATTTATTGGCCAGCGTGGCGCAAGCCATCCGCGAAGCGGGCATTGCCGCCAACCGGCTCGAACTCGAAATCACCGAGACCACGATGATGGAGTATCCCGATCTGGTCGCGGAGAAAATCGTCGCGCTCAAGCGCCTGGGGGTGCGTATTGCACTAGACGACTTTGGCACGGGTTATTCGTCGCTGTCGTACCTGAATCGCTTTTCGGTCGATACGCTGAAGGTGGACCGCTCTTTTGTGCAGGCGGTTCCGGTGGACCATGGCGTGTGCCTGATGGTGACGGCGATCGTCAATCTGGCGCGTTCGCTCGGCTTGACGGTGGTCGTCGAAGGCACGGAAACCGAAGAGCAGATTGCATGGTTAAGCGCATTGGGACAGATCGAGGCGCAAGGGACCTTGTTTTCACGGCCGGTTCCCGTAAGCGACGTGCCTGCGCTGCTTGAACGTTTCGGCGTGTGTGAGGCGCCGTCATCCTCATGCCATGAACTTGAGCAGCAAGCGAGCGAGACGGCCTCATAGCGACAAAATCAGCCTCGCGCACCCATAAAGCCATTGAAGAACGCGTGCGCATTCGCCTCAAGGCTTGCCAGGTGATAACCGCCTTCCTGGACAATCGCCGAAGGCAAGTTCAAGGCCCCGATCGCAGCGCCCAGGCGGCCGAACCCTGCGGTCGTCACCGCCACCTGCGATTGCGGATCTTCCCGGTAAATATCGAAGCCCAACGCCAGCACCAGGGCATCCGGCTGAAAACGTCTGAGCGCCCGCAACGCATCCTCGACACGCTCGAAAAACACCGCTTCCGTCGAACCATGAGGCATGGGGAAATTAACGTTAAAACCCGCTCCCGCCCCTATGCCGCGCTCGTCCTCATAGCCCGCCACGACCGGATAAAAATTCGTCGGGTCACCATGAACCGACAGATACATCACGTCATCGCGGCCATAGAAAATTTCCTGCACGCCCTGGCCGTGATGCATATCGGTATCGAGAATCGCCACGCGTTTGTAGCGGCTGCGCAGCGACTGCGCGGCAAGCGCGGCGTTGTTCAGATAGCAGAACCCCCCGGCGGCATCCCGGCGCGCGTGATGGCCCGGCGGGCGGCAGAGCGCATACGCTTCACGCGTGCCGTCATTGAGCGCCGCGGCCACAGCCAGCGCGCTTTGCGCCGACCAGTACGCCGAGCGCCAGGTGTTCGCCCCCACCGGGCAACTGCCGTCAGCCAGATACCGTGCCGCCTGCGCCAGCACACCGCGTAGCGGGTTCGGCTCGCGCACGAAAATATTCGACATCACTTCGTCGCCCCAGTCATCGGGCATCTGCTTCCAACTGCGGTGCGCCTCTTCAAGAAAGCGCAGGTAATTCATGTCATGAACCGCAGCGAGCGCGGCCATGCCGGAATCAGCCGGCTCTCGCACCTCGAAGCCCAGCGCCCGCGTTGCCGCGACCAGCCGTGCCGCGCGCTCAGGGACTTCCTGTGGCGTGCGCATCTGGCCGCGCGAAAGATAACTGCGCGGATGATGCAGCAACTGTTCCGGATGAAAGAAG
Organism: Paraburkholderia hayleyella; assembly: GCF_009455685.1. Classification (NCBI taxonomy): domain Bacteria; kingdom Pseudomonadati; phylum Pseudomonadota; class Betaproteobacteria; order Burkholderiales; family Burkholderiaceae; genus Paraburkholderia; species Paraburkholderia hayleyella. The sequence continues at coordinate 656,187 of NZ_QPES01000002.1, forward strand.
GTCAACATGAACGATCCTTATGAATGGAATGTGATATCGGCGCCTTACCGTGTTACCGCCTTACCGCGTTACCCTCACGCGGCAGCGGCTTGCCCCGCCACGGCCACTCCGGCTCGCGCCAGCACCGCATTGAGCAGAACCTCCGCGCCGCAGGTCACGTCTTCCGGCAAGGCCTCTTCGGCTTCGTTATGCGACAGGCCATCGACGCACGGAATAAACACCATCGCAGTCGGGCAATACCGCGCCAGATGAATCGCGTCATGGCCCGCGCCACTGATGATCGATTCATGGGAATAGCCCAGTTGTGCCGCGGCCTGTGCGACGAGCGCCACGCAACCCGCGTCGAACGGTGTCGCGGGGCTGTTCCAGTCCGTGTCGATCTCGACGCTCACGCCACGCTCCGCCGCGATTCTGGCAAACGCCGTGCGCAATTCGCGTTCAAGCGCATCGAGCTGGGCATCCTCGGGATGGCGCAGGTCCACGCTAAAGGTCACGTTAGCCGCAATCGTGTTACGCGAGGCATTGGCGATGTTGATCTGGCCAATCGTCACGAGCGCAGCCGGCGCGTAACGCGCCACGATCTGCTCAAGTTCGCCGGCCATCTGCGCGCTGGCAAACAGCGCGTCCTTGCGATAGGGCATCGGTGTGGTGCCTGCATGAGCCGCCATGCCGCTCACCCGCACATCGAGCCAGCGAATCGCCTGCCCTCCGCTGACCACGCCAATCGTCGTGCCATGCGCCTCGAGGATCGGCCCCTGTTCGATATGGGCTTCGAAATAAGCATCCAGCACCCTGCCCGTCACCGCGCGCGCGCCGCGATAACCGCTTTGTTCCAAGGCCTGCGCCAGCGTGACGCCATCGGCATCGCACTTGCCGAGCGCCTCGCCGAGCGGCGTGCTCCCCGTGAAAACAGCAGAGCCCAGCATCGCCGGAGTAAAGCGGGCGCCTTCTTCGTTGGTCCATGACACGATCTCAACCGGCTTGCGTGTCGCCACACCCGCATCGTTCAGCGTGCGTACCAGTTCAAGCGCGGCCAGCACGCCATAAACACCATCGAAGCGCCCCCCTTCGGGCTGCGTGTCGAGATGGCTGCCCACCAGGACAGGTGCTGCGTCAGGATCGGTGCCCTCACGCCGCGCAAACAGGTTGCCCACCTCATCGACGCTCACCGTCATGCCCGCCTCGCGGCACCACTGGGCAAAAAGATCGCGCCCGCGCCGATCCTCGTCCGTCAACGCCAGACGCCTGACCCCACCGCGCGGTGTCGCCCCCACTTGTGCCATTTCCATCAGGCTCGCCCACAGGCGAGTGCCTTTGATCCGTAACAGTTTCGTCATGTTCGCTCCTTGCAATCAGCGTGAATTCAACGCTCAACGTTCAACGCTCGACAATCAACGCACAATGGCCGCTTCGGTCACATCGGCGCGCGTGCCACGACGCGCATCGAGCGCGATGACGCTGAGCAGCGAGATCCCGGCGAGACACGTATAAAACACCGCCAGCGGCCACCATTGCCCGATGAAACGATGCGCCAGCCAGGTGCCGATCAGCGGTGTCAGGCCACCAGCAACCGCACCGCAAACCTGATAGGAAAGCGAAATCGCCGAATAGCGCACGCGTGTAGCAAAAATCCCGCTAACGAAACCCGCGATCACCGAGTAATAACTCGCCATGCACACCACCGCCAGCGCAATGCCAATCACGATTGACAGACGGCTGCCGCTTTGCACAAGCAGGAACATCGGATAAGGCGAAATCATCGCGGCCAGCGCCGCCAGCTTGAGAAAACGCGCGCCGCCGATGCGCTCAGCCACCCAGGCCGCGAGTGGCTGCACCAGAAACTGAATGATGGCGACCAGAAACAGGCAATCGAGAATCAGCGAGCGCGAGATCCCGACGTATTGCGTCGTGTAGGCAATCATGAAAGTGTTGGTGAAATACACCCCGGCGATTCCGATCGTGTTCGCGCCAATGCACAGCAGCACCAGCGCCCACGCGGAACGCAACACTTCCGCGATGGGTAGTTTGACCGTGCGGTTGGACTCTTTCACGCGCTCGAATTCAGGCGATTCATTGACACCGAGACGAATCAGCAAGCCGACAATCAGCAACACCGCGCTGGCCAGAAACGGCAAGCGCCAGCCCCAGGCCAGAAAATCCGCCTTGTCGAGCGAAGTCACCGCGCGGAATGCCAGCAACGACAGGATCAGGCCAGCAGGACTGCCCAGCTGCGCAAACGAGGCAAAAAACGTGCGCCGTCCTGCAGGCGCATGCTCCCCGGCCATCAGCACCGCGCCGCCCCACTCACCGCCCACCGCGATGCCTTGCACCACGCGCAGCAGCACCAGCAACACCGGAGCCAGCACGCCGACTGTCGTGAAATCCGGCAACAAGCCAATGCAGACAGTGGCCACGCCCATCATCATCAAGGTGGTCATCAAGGCTTTCTTGCGCCCGATCCGGTCACCGAGATGGCCAAAAATCAGGCCTCCCAGGGGGCGGGCGAAAAAGCCCACCGCAAACGTCCCGAACGCCGCCATCGTGCTAAGAAAAGGATCGTGCGAAGGAAAATACAGCTCGCCAAACACAAGGGCCGCAGCCGTGGCGTAAATGTAGAAGTCGTACCACTCGATCATCGTGCCGATGAATGCCGCCGCAGCGGCACGCACCGGCTGACGGCGGGCGGAAGGATTGGGCTGGATCATGCTGTGGGGCTCCTGTGACACGTCATGCGCCCATGTGGCGCAGCCTGCCGGTGAAATTAAATCGCATCGCTCAACAACAGCAACCGCGCCACACGTTTGACGCGCTTTGACGTGAGGACATTAATGCGCGTCAAAGCGGTTTATCGCCATCCATAAAGCATTAGTCAAATTTCAAGTTATTATTTCGAATATAAATTTAATTAATATGCATACCTTGGGGACCTATCATCATGCGCGCAGAAATTGCCCATTTTCTGAATAACCGGCTCGACTGGAACCTGTTACGCACCTACCTCGTCATCGTTCAGGAACGCAGCATCAGCCGTGCCGCAGCACGGCTGCATGTCACCCAGCCGGCTGTCAGCCAGGCACTCAAACGTCTCGAAGACACCCTCGGCCGCAAGCTGATCGAACGGCGCGGCGCGCAGTTCGATCCGACCCAGGCAGGCACGGAGGTGTATCGCATCGCCAGCGATATCTACAGCAATATTTCGCGCCTCGAAACCGAACTGGATGCCCGCGCCCAGGACATCACCGGTTCAATTCGTCTGCTGAGCGTGAGCCGGATCGAGTCCCCCGCCTACGATGCGTTTCTCGCCGGGTTTCACCGCGCCCATGCGCGCATCGATTTGCATATCGAGGTCATGCGTTCCTCGGACATTATTTCGTCGCTGCTGCAAAAAACCGCGACCGCAGGTCTTGGCCTGTGCCGCAATCCCGTTGAAAAACTGGAAACGCGTATTTTCTTACGCCAGCGTTATGCGATTTTTTGTGGTCCGCACCATCGGCTATTTGGTCAGACGCAACTGACGATGAGCGATCTGCTCACGGAAAACTTCGTTTCATTCACCAGCGACCAGATTGGCGATAGCCTCTCGCCGCTGACCGTGTTCCGTGACCAGAAAGGGTTCACTGGGCGCATCGTGGCGGCCTCGCCGAGCCTCGATGAAGTCCGGCGGCTCATCTACGCGGGATATGGCATTGGTTGCCTGCCAGAACACATCGTCTGCGACGATCTGGCCCAGCAGCGCCTGTGGCGGCTGCCGCCGGAAGACGGGCTCGTTGATGTCGATGTCAATTTGCTGTGGCACCGCGAACGCAAGATGAGCACGGCGGAGCAAACCTTTCTGGAGAGTTTCGAGCGCGTCATGCAGCGCTATTCGATGGCGCAGCGGCTCGGGCTGGAGCCGCTGGAAACGCGAGACGGCATTATCGCCGCATGATTTGATTTAGCGCGCCAGCACCGCGACGCCAATGGTCACGACGCCCAGCACGATATTGACCAGCACAATCTGGCGCACAACGCCAACCGCACGTGCGCCATCAGGCCAGTTTTGTGTCTGCACCGCGCGGCGCACGCGCGGAAACAGCGCGAAGCGAATGTGACCGAAGAGCAACATCATCACGACGCCAAGGCCTGCCATCGTATGCAGCGGCCACAAGGCATGCGCGCCGCCAAACCGGCTCAGTAAAAAACCGCCCGAGAACAGGATCAGCAGCACAGCAGCGGCGGCCCAGCTGAAAAAGCGCCCGAATACCGCCTCCCAAAGTGGCAAACGCAATTGCGGCGACAGGTCAGCCAGCGCGGGGCGCAGGCAAAAGTGCGCGAACACCATGCCGCCCACCCAGACGGCAACGCCAAGCAAATGCAGAAAAAGCGCGGCTTCGATGGCGTAAATCATGTGAAGGATCCTGGTAATCGGTGAGGTGCAGCAGGTGACGGGGAGAGCGCGCGAGATTTGCGGCCCGTGGCATGCGGAAGACTTAAAACGGAAGGCTTAAAACTTATGGCAACGTCATCGGAGCTGGCTGACGAGCGCGTTCGACTACTCAACCAGCAGGGCAGTTCCTGGAAATTTCCCCAGCACCCGCACTCATGCGGGCCCCTGCCCGCCAGCACCAGAGACCGCCAACGGCGGCCCTACCTCAACCCAGCACCGGTCGCAAACCCGTCACCTTCAGCTTCGTCTCGGGTATCCGGCCACGCCGTGCCCGCTTGCCGAGGTGCGGCGCTAACGTCACGCCGCTCAAGGTTTCCTCGGCCGCCTTGCCACCGCGTCCCGTCCCCATCAGCACCACCCCCGCCTGACTAATCGTCAGCGCCTGTTGCAACGGCTCACCCTCGTCGAGCGCCATCAACGTCACACCTCGCCCGCCACCCGACAGCATTTTGATTTCATCGAGACCAAATACCAGCAAGCGTCCGCTACCCGACAGACAAGCCACCGCGCTGGCACCGGGCAGCATCGGCATCGGCGTGAGTGGCGTGGCGTCGGCGTCAATCGTCATAAAAGCCTTACCTGCCTTGACCCGGCTCACCATATCGGCCACTTTCGCCACAAAGCCAAAGCCATTGCTCGACGCCAGCAAGAGCGGCTGCTCCGCCGCCGCCGCGTAGTAATGCAGCAAATGCGTGCCGCTCTCCAGCTCGATCAGCGAGGTCAGCGGCACGCCATCGCCGCGCCCGCCAGGCAGCAGCGTCACCGCCACCGAATAAACCCGTCCCTTGCTGCCCCACGCGATCAGCGTATCGGGCGTGCGGCACTGAAACGCCGCATACAGCCCATCGCCCGCCTTGAACGTAAAACCCGCCGGGTCTAACCCGTGGCCCTTGAGCGCACGCACCCAGCCTTTTTGCGAGACCACGACGGTCACCGGTTCATCAACGACCCGGGCTTCGAACACCGCGCGTTTTTCTGGCTGGATCAAGGTGCGGCGTGCATCGCCATACTGTTTGGCATCGCCTTCGATCTCCTTGATGAGCAAGCGTTTTAGCGCGCTATCGCTGCCGAGCAGTTCTTCGAGACGGCCTTTTTCTTCGTTGAGTTCAGCCAGTTCTTTTTCAAGCCGGATTTTTTCGAGGCGAGCCAACTGGCGCAGCCGGATTTCCAGAATATCGTCAGCCTGCCGCTCCGACAGCTCAAAACGGCTCATCAAGGCGGACTTCGGTTCATCCGATTCACGAATGATGCGGATCACTTCGTCAATATTCAGAAAGACGATCATCCGTCCCTGCAGAATATGGATCCGGTCGTTGACCTTCCCCAGCCGGTGCCGCGTGCGGCGCGTCACCGTCATCACGCGAAAGCCGATCCACTCCTGCAGAATCTCAAGCAGCCCCTTCTGGCACGGCCGGCCATCCGCCCCCACCACGACCAGATTAAGCGAGGCATTCGATTCAAGCCCGGTATGCACCAGCAACGAATTGATGAACTCGGTCTGGTCGATCCGGCTCGACTTGGGTTCAAAGACAAGGCGCACGGGCGCATCCTTGCCAGACTCGTCGCGCACCGCATCCAGCAGCGCGAGCATCGCCTGCTTGCCTTCCGTCTGCTCGGGCGTCAGGGTTTTCTTGCCCGCCTTGATCTTTGGATTGGTCTGCTCTTCGATTTCTTCAAGCACTCGCTGGCCTGAAGTGTTCGGTGGCAACTCCGTGATCACCAGTTGCCATTGACCGCGCGCCAGTTCTTCGATTTTCCAGCGTGCCCGGACCTTGAAGCTGCCACGGCCCGTTTCATAGGCCGCGGAGATTTCCGCTTCGCTTGAAATAATCTGCCCGCCACCCGGGAAATCCGGGCCAGGCATGAACTGCATCAATTCCGCGTGCGTCAGCTTCGGATTGCGGATCAGCGCCACGGCGGCAGCAGCCACTTCGCGCAAGTTGTGCGATGGAATCTCCGTGGCAAGCCCGACCGCGATCCCGGACGCGCCATTGAGCAACACAAACGGCAACCGGCCCGGCAACAGCCGGGGCTCCTGAAACGAGCCATCGTAATTTGGCATGAGATCGACCGTACCCTGGCCGATCTCATCGAGCAGCAGCTTGGCAATCGGTGTCAGCCGCGCTTCGGTGTAGCGCATGGCCGCCGCGCCATCGCCATCGCGCGAGCCGAAATTGCCCTGGCCGTCGATCAGTGGATAGCGCAGCGAAAAATCCTGCGCCAAACGCACCAGCGCGTCATAGGCCGACTGATCGCCATGCGGATGATATTTACCCAGCACGTCACCCACCACGCGCGCTGATTTGACCGGTTTGGCGTTATCGCTCAAGCCCATCTCGTTCATTGCGAAAAGCAGGCGGCGCTGGACCGGTTTCTGGCCATCGCACACGTCCGGCAGCGCGCGGCCCTTGACAACGCTCACGGCGTAATCGAGATACGCCCGCTCAGCATAATTGCCAAGCGTCAGCACCTCACTCTCGGGCGTCTCAGGCTCGCTGAAAAAATCAGGCGTTGTTGTATCCATCTGGATTCCGTATTGATCCTGTGAGCCCATTGCTCGAGGTACTCAAGGTACCCGAGGCGGGCTGGTTTACGCGCATAAAGTCCCCCTGGCGGAGGGCACTCAGATATCCGCTTCGACGTCGTTGCCTTTTTCCTCGAGCCAGCTTCGGCGGGAAGCGGCCTCACCCTTACCCATCAGCATCGTCATGCGGGCCACGGTCGTGTCGTAATCGAGCTCGCCCAAGGCGACCGGCGAAAGCCGGCGCGTGTCGGGGTTCATCGTCGTATCCCAAAGCTGGGTGGCGTTCATTTCACCAAGCCCTTTGAAGCGGCTGATCGCCCATTGCGTTTCCCGCACACCGTCCTTGCGCAGCTTGTCGAGTATGGCTTCCAGTTCACCTTCATCGAGCGCGTAGAGTTTTTGCACGGGCTTTTTGCCCCGTGCTGGCGCATCCACCCGAAACAGCGGTGGCCGCGCAACGTGTACATGACCGAGTTCGATCAACCGTGGAAAGTGGCGGAAGAAAAGCGTGAGCAGCAACACCTGGATGTGTGAACCATCCACATCCGCATCGGACAAAATGCAAATCTTGCCGTAGCGCAGGTTAGAGAGATCGACCGCATCGTCCGGATTGTGGGGATCGACACCAATCGCCACCGAGATGTCATGGACTTCGTTATTGGCAAACAGCCGGTCACGCTCGGTTTCCCAGGTGTTGAGCACCTTGCCGCGCAGCGGCAAGATCGCCTGGAATGACTTGTCGCGGCACATCTTGGCGGAACCGCCCGCCGAATCGCCCTCGACCAGAAAGAGTTCATTGCGTTTGATATCGGTCGATTCGCAATCGGTCAGCTTGCCTGGCAGCACGGCCACGCCGGAACTTTTGCGCTTTTCGACTTTTTGCCCCGCCCGGGTGCGCGCCTGGGCCTGTTTGATTACCAGATCAGCGAGCTTTTTGCCCTGCTCGACATGCTGGTTCAACCACAGTTCCAGCGCGGGCCGGGCAAACGACGAAACCAGCTTGACCGCATCGCGGCTATTGAGCCGCTCCTTGATTTGCCCCTGAAACTGCGGGTCCAGCACTTTCGCCGAGAGCACGAACGAGACCCGTGAGAACACGTCTTCAGCCAGCAATTTCACGCCCTTGGGTTGCAGATTGTGCATCTCCACAAAGCTTTTCACCGCCTGAAACAGGCCATCGCGCAAACCGGATTCGTGCGTGCCGCCAGCAGGCGTGGGAATCAGGTTGACATAGGATTCGCGCATCAGCGGCCCCTCCTCGCTCCACGCAACCACCCATGCAGCGCCCTCGCCATCCGCGAAGGTCTCGTCGCTCGAGCGCGTGTTATCGGCATAGCGCTCGCCTTCGAATAACGGAATGAGTAGCTCGCTGCCCGACATGCCTTCCAGCAGATAACCGCGCAAGCCGTCTTCGTATTTCCACGTTTGCCGCTCGCCGGTTTTCTCGTTGAGCAGTGTGACTTCAACGCCAGGCAACAACACGGCCTTCGAGCGCAGCAGGCGTTGCAACTCGCCCAGCGGCAAGTTCGGCGAATCGAAATATTGCGGATTGGCCCACGCCGTCACCCGGGTGCCGGATTTTTTCTCGCCCCGGGCAGCCGCCCGCATGGCCAGCGGACGCACCACATCGCCATGGGCAAAGCCCAGTTCCGCCACCTTGCCGTCACGCCAGACAGTCACATCGAGACGCGTGGACAGCGCATTGGTCACTGAAACGCCGACGCCATGCAATCCGCCCGAAAACGTATAGGCGCCGCCCGCGGCCTTGTCGAACTTGCCGCCTGCGTGCAGACGCGTAAACACGATTTCGACGACCGGCACGCCTTCTTCGGGATGCAACCCAAACGGAATGCCACGGCCATCATCTTCGACCGACACCGACTGGTCCGCGTGCAGCGTGACGGTGATCTGCCGTCCGTAGCCGCCGAGTGCTTCGTCCGATGCGTTGTCGATGACTTCCTGGATGATGTGCAGCGGATTCTCGGTACGCGTGTACATGCCGGGCCGCTGCTTGACCGGCTCAAGGCCCTTGAGCACCTTGATCGACGCTTCGCTGTAGCCAGCGTTAGGCTTTTTCGTGGACATGGCTTGCCTGGACTGGTCGGGGTCAACATCAACGTTGTCCACAGACGCTGTGGATAGATCCGTGGACAACGCGTTGAGTATTCAAAAAAATTGAGATGAAACAACAGGATACCTGGCCGTGCCCGCAGGATGAGCAAACGCGAAAGAGATAAGCCGCATCCGGCCCACGCACGGCCCTTAACGCACTCGGGCGGCCCGTATTCTACTTATTTCAAGATAGACACGGGCTGCATGGATTCACTTACGACGGCTTTCCAGTTCATCCCAGCGTTGCATAGCCGCCAGCAACGCTTCGTCGATCTCGCCATAACGCAGGCTCAGCCGCGCGCCTTCATCGGCGTCACGAGCAAAAACCAGACCGTCTTCCAGAAGGGCGGCGATCGTTTTCTGCTCCGTTTCGAGGGCTTCGATCTGCGCGGGCAGCGCCTCCAGCTCACGCTGCTCCTTGAACGATAACTTGGCCGCGCGCGGCATATTGCGCGCAGCCTGGTTGTCTTTGGCCGGCGTTTCTTTGGCCACCTCGCGCGGCGCTTGCTGCGTCATCTGTTGTGAGCGCTCGCGCTGTACCTGCCAGTCAGTAAAACCACCGACATATTCACGCCATTTACCCCCGCCTTCGGCGGCAATGACCGAGGTGACGACGTTATCCAGAAACGCCCTGTCGTGACTGACCAGCAACACCGTTCCGTCGTACTCCGTCAGCAGTTCTTCAAGCAGTTCGAGCGTCGGGATATCGAGGTCATTGGTGGGCTCGTCCAGCACCAGCACGTTGGCGGGCCGGGCAAACAGGCGCGCCAGCAGCAAGCGGTTGCGCTCACCGCCCGAGAGCGACTTGACCGGGGAACGCGCGCGTTCAGGCGCGAACAGGAAATCGCCCAGATAGCTCATGACGTGTTTTTTGGTGCCGTTGACTTCAACCCATTCGCTACCTGGGCTGATCGTATCGGCGAGACTTTTTTCCAGATCCAGTTGCGCCCGCATCTGGTCGAAATACGCCACCTGCAGGTTGGTGCCGACTCGTACCGTGCCGTCGTCGGGCGCCAGTTCGCCCAGAATCAGCTTGAGCAGCGTCGTCTTGCCCGCACCATTCGGGCCGACAAAACCAATCTTGTCGCCGCGCATTACCGTGGCCGTGAACGTGTCCACCACCGTGCGCCCGTCATAGCGCTTGGACACGTCCGTCAGTTCGGCGACGATCTTGCCGGACTTCTCACCTTGCCCTACATCGAGCTTCACGTTGCCCTGCACATTGCGCCGCTCGGCGCGCTCGCCGCGCATCTGCTCCAGCCGCGCAATACGCCCGACGCTACGCGTGCGGCGCGCCTCGACCCCCTTGCGAATCCAGACTTCTTCCTGGGCCAGGAATTTGTCGAACTTGTCGTTTTCGACCCGCTCGATTTCAAGCTGCTGCGCCTTGCGCGTCTGATACGCCGAAAAATTGCCGGGATAGGACAGCAGCCGCCCCCGGTCAAGTTCGACGATCCGTGTGGCCACCCGATCAAGAAACGCGCGATCGTGAGTAATAAATAACAGGCCAGCGCGCTGCGACACCAGCAGATCTTCGAGCCAGCGGATGCCATCGAAATCCAGGTGATTGGTCGGCTCGTCAAGCAGCAGCACATCGGGCTGCACCACCAGTGCCCGTGCCAGCGCGACACGCTTTTGCATTCCGCCGGACAGCGCGCCAATCCGGGCCTCGCCATCCAGGCCGATTTGCGCCAGCGTCGTCGCCACGCGGGTGCTCCAGTTCCAGGCATCGGAGGTATCCAGCGACGATTGCAGCGTATTCATGCGCGCCAGCAGCGCATCGTGCTCCGCGCCTTCTTCGACCTCGGCCAGCCGGTGCACCACGGTGTCGTATTCATCGAGCCATGCACGGGCCTCGGTCAAGCCCGCCGCCACGGTATCGAAGACCGACAGGTCGGCATCGAACTCCGGCTCTTGCGGCACATACACCGTGGTGAGGTTTTGCTGGCGCGTCACGAGGCCGTCGTCGGGACGCGCCAGTTCAGCGACGATCTTGAGCAACGACGACTTGCCTGCGCCATTGCGGCCGATCAGCCCAACGCGCTCGCCAGCTTCAAGGGAAAAATCCGCGTGATCGAGCAACGCGACGTGACCGAACGCGAGTTGCGCGCCGATGATGGTATAGAGCGACATGGGAGCCAGAAGAAGACAGGGAGACAGGGAGACAGGAAAACAGCGATGAATCGCACAACGCGCATTGTACCGGTGGCGTCCGGCAACGCTGAGCTAGCCAGATGTCCCAGGCCAAATGGGGAATGGAAAGCGCGGGGCAAACGCAGCAGGATGTCAGCTTCAGCACATGGCAGGTGGTCTGGCCCACGGGCCGGAAACGCGTGTCATACGCTAAAAACATGTCGCGGCGCGGCGCGGCCCGCCAGGGCACCCCTTGATGGGGTTACCGGGGCGGGCCGCGCGGTACAGCACAAGCGGTGTTACTTCACATGCACAGTGATCGTCTGGCTCATTGCGGGGCCATACGAGCGATGGGCGCCATCGCCAAACTGCATGGTCAGGGTGTGGTCGCCAGGCGGCAAGGTCACGTCGGTTTCTGTCTGGCCCTTGCCATAATGCAGCGATTTGTCATTTGCCGGGATCACCTCGCCCTTGGGCAAGGCATGGCCGTCAATCAGCAAATGATGGTGCCCCGTGCCTTCGGTCATGGTTCCGGCAGGAGCGATCTTCATGCCCTCCACGGCAAATACCACATGCACCGGATTGCTCACGGTCGCACCATCGTGCGGCTGGACAAACGACACACTTTCGGCTCGCGCCATACCGGACATCACGAACAACCCAACACATGCAACGCCAGCCAACCATTTTTTATTGAACATCCTGTTCTCCTGTTCTTCTGGATTAATACGGCCTGGCATCGGGCCGCCTGAAACGGCTGTCAAGGCACAGCAAAGCCATGGCAGACACGGCAGCAGCTCAATACCCTGGAATCATGCGGGAATGACCGCACCGCAGAGGATACACCGCACGTTTTCGTGCAAACCGTGATAGAGCCGCGCGATCGTGGGCAACACGTGGGCAACAACAAGGCCAGCAACAGGAAGCCGCGCAGGTGCGGCAAAGACACGCGGAAGGCGATGGCAAATTCCGGTAAACTACCGCAACCTTGTTCGTGAGGCCGGTTATTAAACCTGTCCGTATCGCGCAAGATGCCCACCCCAATGCCTCACCCAAACGGGCCAGCACGCAGGCCTGACTACATCGCATTAAATGGAATACACCGCGTCGTGAGCGAAATCATTGAATACAAAAGCTGGATCTGCCTGATTTGCGGCTGGATTTATAACGAAGAAACAGGGCTTCCTGACGAAGGCATTGCCGCTGGCACGCGCTTTGCCGATATCCCCGAAAACTGGCGCTGCCCACTATGCGACGTGAGCAAGGCCGAATTCGCCGCAGCGGAATTCTGAAACCCCCAAGCCGCCAGCGCGCGGACCTTTTGCGCCCCGTTGCCGCCCGTTGCTTACTCTGCGGCGTTCCGGTTCGACACTGAAATCTGGCGCTGAAACCAGAGAAACAGCACCCCGGAAACGACAACAGGTAGCACGTGGCTACCTGTTTTTTATGCGTCTTCGCTACCAACCCTGATTTTTGCCAGAACCTGGTGCCCCCGGCACGAATCGAACGTGCGACCCTCTTCTTAGGAGGAAGATGCTCTATCCACTGAGCTACGGGGGCCAGCCCGCGATTATAGCAGCAAGATATGCCGGCAAGAAAAACCGATGGCGTTCTTTCCAGACGCCCCCCTGCCCCAAGGCCAATGCCCTGTCTTGCAGCGTCTCGTGTGTTCCGATGTACCCGCCGCACAGGCAAGAAGCGCGCCCGGCCTCAATTTAATTAGCCTAAATCTTCTCTTCGATGGAACGAACCGGCATGAGGTTGTTACATACGCCGTAACTGCATAAAAAAGGTTTAGGCATGACGGCTTTAAATGCAACTGGCACTGCTGCCGCGACACGGGCCACAGCGACGTTGAACCTGTTCATCGGGCAAAACGTATTCGGTGACGAGTCTACGCAGGCTACTGGCAAAAAAATGTTTAATGGCCAGGTGGTGCAACTCGCCCCAACAAACAGCGAATCCAGTCTGTCGAAGCACGCCACACTGCAATTTAGTGAAAAATCTCCGGCCAGCAGCCTCGATCCTCATCCTGAGAACACGACGCCAAGAGCCGTCACGGCCCGTCAAAACGAAGCGCAACACGTAGCGGGCTCGGGTTCGGATTCAGATTCGCTGCCAGCGCCAGCCAGCGAACAACCGGACGAAACGCGCCACCACATCACGCTGCAAAACCCGTGTCAAACCATCTCCTTTGCCGGTCAGGACAACCCGCCGGAGAGCGGACGGGCAAATTTGTCGCCCGTCAGCGAACAAGCGAACAAACAACCAACGAACGAAAAAGAGAACGTCAGCGACCCTGCCACGCAGCCGCACATATACGCGCAACAGGGCTTCTTTTACCACCGCGGCACGCTCTTACCCCTGTTGCGGCGCCTCGCCCAGGCCATACTGCCATCGAGTTTAAGCCGCCGTCTGGGGCTGCCGTTGGACTTGAATGACCGTCCCGGCGAGTTCTTTGCGCCGACCAGGCCGTCCGTGCCACAGCGCCCTGGTGTGCCGGTGAGCAGCTCATCCAGCGCACCCGCGCAGACATCCCGCCCTCATAGGCAAACGTTTGATGGACTGCAGCAACTCGAGCTCAATATGCAACGGCTGTGCCGGGATGCCAGCCTTGGGATAAGCGACGATGCACAACTCGAATTAATGCATCTGGTAACAAAATTCAATAAACAGTTAGGCGGAACGAACGGCAACGGCAAACTGCTCAGCACGATCAAGGGCTCCACGCTATATCAGACGGTTTTTGCTTTTACCTCGCTCATTACCCCAGCCGAGCGCAGTGCAATTAATCAGTCGATGCAAAACTTCAACGATGCTCTCCAGAAATACCTGGATGTCCGCGATAGCTATCCTGAGCGCGCCGACCGGATGTCGCCGGAATTCATCACGAAAGAAAACCAGTTTCTCGAACAACTCGATGATTTACAGAATGAGCTGGACTCCATTATTGAAGCCACGATGGTTAACCGGGAAGAAAATAGAACACGTCAGTTTCAGAGAGGGGCTGAAATTGCAAGCATTCTGTATGACATTGTAACGAACGTATTAACTTTTATTAGCCGGGCATTACCGCCCCTGGCAGGACTAGGCATTGCAGTAAAAGTCACCAATTATGTGGGCAATTCCTTGTTTGCCACCGGGATCATCGCGGGCAGTATCAATACCAGCAGCAAAAAAGTACGCAACAGAGCTGAAACTGTATCCAGGCTGAGCCTCGGGTTGCGCCAAGTCATCCGCGCGGAAATCCCTACGGCTAATAGCGGCGACAAATACCTGCGCAAAAGAGTGCAGAACGGATCCATTAAAACGTTCGAATCATTCAGGGAATACAAGGAAAAAAGCAAAAATGGGGCGAATCCTCAAGCATTGAATCAAATGCTGCGCGCTATCGGTAATGACATTCTGGATAAGGGCCTGGAGGAGCGGATCCTCCGCAAGTGCAATCTGACCAATCCAACAAGCCGCTTTGGCAAGTTCGTGGCGCGCACGATTCGCGGCATTCCTTTATTTGAAAAAAGACGACAAAGCGATCAGGCGCTGATCAACGAAATGCTTGAAATCATGGCGCAGGTTGCAGCAGGCCAGGCACCCGATGACAAGTATTTTGCAGTAGTCAGGAAATTGCGGGAAAAAGCGCGGGAGTCGATGCCGTCAAAATCCAAGCTCTCCTGGGTCTTCTCAGGCCGGATCAGCGGCAGCATGATTGCGGAGAAAGCGCTGCAACTCCTGCTGGCGGCCGGAAGTAGCACAGCGCTCATGCTGAGTCTGCTGGCCGTTGCGCCACTGGGGCCATTCGGCCTCATCCTCTTCGGCGTCCAGCTCGTTGCGGGCATCGCCAATGTCGTAGTGCAGAGCCACAGAAAACACAACACGGCATATGCCAGCGGCTTCGATGATCTGGCGGATTTCATGCTCAACACCCATGGCGTCACGGCCGAAAAAAGAACGGAATTTGCGCTGGCCCACAAGTCCTGGAGAGAAGACGAAAAGGAAGCGCTGAAGCAAGCGCTGGACGCGGCCAACTCCAAGCCGCTTGAGACGCTTGAGACGCTTGAGACGCTTGAAAAGCCTGAGAAAAAAGTAGCGCTCCGTTCGCAAGCTGCCCGCTACGTCAGCTCCCGGCGCTAACACGGAATCGTTGAATCGCGGGATCGCTTGCGTTAATCCATAAATGGACTAATATTCAAATTAGTTCGTTTTTGGATTAAGCTCATGTCCGATACTGCCGCCAAAACAGCCCACCCGCCCCGGCGCCTGGCCGCCGAGCCCTCCCACGCTGATATGTCAGCCGCCGGTTTGCGCGCCTTCTTCAATATCGCGCGCGACTGGGGCCTGAATATCGACGAGCAAATCATTCTGCTAGGCGGCCCTGGCCGCTCCACCTTCTTCAAATGGAAATCCGCCCCGCACACTGCCCGGCTGGGGCGCGACACGCTTGAGCGCCTGTCGCTTTTGCTGGGCATCTACAAGGCGCTGCAGATTTTGCTGCCGCCCCCCGCCGCCGCCGATAGCTGGATCAAGCGCCCCAACAGCGCGCCGCCGTTCGGCGGCCGTCCGGCGCTCTCGCGCATGCTCGCGGGCAATATCAGCGATCTCGTCGCCGTGCGCCAGTATCTCGATGCCATGCGCGGCGGTTGGGCATGACCCAGACGCTCTGGCAAGGCCGCTGGCACACCACGCTGCTCACCTGGCAGCCCGCTTACCGGGTCATTCCGACGCGCTTTCCCGCCGTGAACCTGTTCGATCGCGTGGCCTCCGCTGACGATTTCGACGCGCTCTACGCGCTGGAAGCCATGACCAACGACCGCCTGCGCACCGAAGTGGGTGAACTGGATCTGGTGCCCCCCGACGAACGCTGTTTTGGCCCCGGGTGCGGCCCGATCATGGCAGCCTTCACGCATCTGAACCCCAATGGCAGCCGGTTTTCGGATGGCTCATATGGGGTGTTTTATTGCGCCCGCTCACGCGCGGCTGCCGTCGCGGAAACGCGCTATCACACAGGTCGTTTTCTCAGCGCCACAGAAGAGCCACCACTGCGCCAGCAGATGCGGCTCTATACGGTGGAAGTACGCGGCCAGGTGGTTGACCTGCGGCGCGCGGCTGGGTGCGATCCCGATCCCGCCGTGTTCGCGCCTGACAGCTATGCCACCAGCCAGCCGCTCGGTCACGCCTGGCGCGAGGCGGGCGCGGCAGGCATCGTTTATCCCTCCGTGCGCGAGGCTGGCGGCGAATGTCTCGCCGCCTTCAGAACAACGTTGTTGCGTGCTTGCCATCACGCCGCCTATCTGGAATACAACTGGAACGGCCACGTCATCGACAGCGTGTACGAGTTGCGCGAGGAAACGCGTTAGCCGCGAGCCTCCGCTGCCTGGCATCAAGGCGCACGCAAAGCCTGGACCTGGGCGGCACTCACCCACGTTTGCGGATTGCCAAACTGCTGCGTCAGGTAGTTCGTGAGGGCCGCGATCTGATCGTTCGTCAACTGCTCACCGAACCCCGGCATGAACACGTCGGCATGCCGTGTCGTGCGTTGCACGCCCTTCAGGATGACCAGGACCAGATTGTCCGCCGAGCTTGCCCCCACCACGCTGTTATGCAGCAGCGAGGGATACGCCAGCGGCGCACTCGCCCCAATGCCCTGCCCGCTCCAGTGATGGCAGCTCGCGCAGTTGGCGACAAACAACTGGGCCCCATGGGCACCCGTCGGCGCCTGGCCCCGCAACGCGGTTACGTCGTTAGCCGGTTGCCCCCAGCCATCGCGTGGACGGCTCTCGCCGCTGCTCACGGGCGGCAGCGTGCGCAGATAAACCGCGATCGAACGCAGGTCCACGCTGTCCAGATACTGCGTGCTGTCCGCCACCACCTGCGCCATCGGCCCAGCGGCATTGGCGCGGCCTGGCGCGACACCGCTCGCCAGATAGCTGACGATGTCGTCCTCGCTCCAGCCGCCAATGCCGCTGTTTTTGTCCGAGGTGAGATTGAACGCGTGCCAGCCTTCCTGAGCCGCACCGGCAAAACGCGCACCCGATTTCAACCCCTCGGTGAGATTGCGCGGCGTATGGCATTCCTCGCAATGCGCGAGGCCCTGCACCAGATACGCGCCCCGGTTCCATGCCGCGCTTTGGCTGGGTTGCGGCACAAACCGGCCTTCATCGAAATTGAGCAGATTCCAGAACACCATCAGCCAGCGCTGGTTAAATGGAAATTTCAGATCGGTGGTCGGCGGCGTGAAATGCACGGGGGCGAGGGTATTCAGATATGCGCGAATGGCCAGCACGTCCTGGGGCAGCACACGCGTGTATTCCGTGTATGGAAACGCCGGATACAAACGTTTGCCGTCCCGGCCAATACCTTCGTGCATCGCGCGCAGAAACTCCGTGTCGCTCCACCGGCCAATACCGGTTTCATTGTCTGGCGTGATATTGGACGTATAGATCGTGCCAAACGGCGTCTTGATCGGCACGCCACCCGCAAAGGGACGGCTTTTGTCGGCGGTATGGCATGCCATGCAATCCCCGACGCGCGTCAGGTATTGGCCGCGTTTCACCAGGTCAGGGCTCGCCGCCGCGCTCAAGGCCTGGCTGGCAGCGCCAGCGCGTGTCGTCTCGCTAGCGTTGGCCGGAACGGCAGCCGCCGTGGCAAAAGCCGCCGCCCTCGCAGCAGAAGCGGGCGCCGGAGCCTCGTCAGCCCAGGCGGCACTCAGCGGTAGCACGCTGGCCGCCTGCCTCGGCCCGAAAAACGCATGCCCGACCAGATACAGCGCAAAGAGCAAAAAGATCGTGGCCAGCAGCACGCGCTGCGCGCGCCGCTGCCGGGCAAGCGCGCTGGCGGGTTGCACGCGAAACGTGGGTTTCGTCATGGTGAATCTCCGTCAGGGTAGGGCTTAGCGTTCACGCTTGAGCATGTCGGCCAGCTTCAGCGACAGCGCGGCGATGGTCAGCGTGCAGTTCACGGATGCCGCCGTCGGCATCACCGCGCTGCTGGCGACAAAGAGATTGGCGTGATCGTGCGTGCGGCAATCCGCATCGACCACCGAATCTGCCGGATCGCGGCCCATGATCGTTGTGCCCATGATGTGGTTGTTCGGCGCGAAGTTGTCGTCGAACGTGATCTCCGTGCCGCCCAATAACGCAGCGATCCGCGCATAGTGCGCGCGCGTGTGCACCGCGCTTTTTTTCACGTAGTCGTTGATCGAGTAATAAATTTCCGGCTGCGCAATGCCCAGTGTGTCCTTGTGTGTTGTCGATGGCACGATGCGGTTGCGCGGCTCGGCCAGATGCTCGTGGAAACTGTTGATATTCAGCGTGCGCGCCGCGCGCTCACGGATCTGGTGCTCCAGTTCGCTTCCGGCCACGCCTTTTTTCAGCAATGCCGCCGTGACAGCCATGGTGGCCACGCCGTTCGACAAATGCAGCTTCTTCGCGGCGTAATCGGCACGGAATGCACCATCGCGGAAATTGACAATCGACGTCATCTCCATCGGCCCGCGTCCTGGCCAGAGGTCTTCATTCGCCAGGAACGTGACGCCTGTACCGGGGTGGTCCATCAGGTTGCGGCCCACCTGATCCGAACGATTGCCGATGCCTTGCGCAAACGCGTCGGACGTCGACATCAGCATCAGCTTGGGCGTCTCGATACCATTGGCCGCGAGCACGAAGAGCTTACCCGTCACCCGTGTGTCATGGCCGTTGGGGTCCCTGAAATACACAGCGGCAATCCGTCCTTTGTCATCGGCTTCGATACGGTACACCACCGCTTGCGCGAGCAGCTTCGCCCCCGCCTGCTCGGCTTTTTCGGCATGCATCACGCCGTTGTACATCGCGCCAATCGGACAGATCGGCATGCAGTTGTTGTTGCCGCAACAGATCGGGCGCGCGTCGTAGGGGCGGCTGTTGCGCGCCACCGGCTCAGGCACGACATGAAAGCCATGCGGTTGCAGCACGTCGGTAAAACGCTGATCCATGTAGGACAGGGGCAAGGCGCTCATCGGATAAGCCTGCGCGCGAGGCGAACCCAGATCCACGCGCTTATCGGGCCCCGACACGCCGAGTTGCACTTCAGCGGCCTGATACCACGGTTCGAGCGTCTCGTAGGGATAAGGCCAATCGCGTCCCACGCCATAGCGGGTTTTCAGCTGAAAATCCGCAGGCAGCAGCCGCCAGGCCGCCGCGGCCCAGTGCCAGGTTGTGCCGCCCACGAGCCGCAGATATTGCGAGTTGTAAGGCCACTCACCTTTCTGGATCAGGTAACCGTTAGGCGGCGCGTATTGCGGATGCGGCGCGTAAGGCATCGACGGATAAGGTGTAGCGAAATCGCTTTTAACCGACGAGTTGCGGAAGTTCTCGACGATCTGCCAGCGCGCGAGGCGCGGTCCTGCTTCGAGCATGATCACCGAGGCCCCGGCCTGTGCCATCTGATGCGCGACGAGACTGCCTGCCACTCCAGAACCCACAATAACGACGTCGGCGGAATAGGAATTTGCCATGTTTGCCCCCTTTGGCTGGCGCAATGCTGTTTATTGTCTGTTTGTGTTTTTGCGGAAAACGGACATGCTGCGCGCATAGCTGAGCCGTTCGCGCGGCATGGTGCAGGGTTTCAAGCGTGGACGGGCTTGTTTGTCCAGTAAAACGGCACATCGTGGCAATACGAGGGAATGGTCAGCACGTCCTTGACCGGCTCGAACATCAACGCCTGCTCAAACGCCACGACCCGGGCCTGCGGCATCTCGCCGATAAGGCCGAGATACCAGGCC
Organism: Paraburkholderia hayleyella; assembly: GCF_009455685.1. NCBI lineage: Bacteria > Pseudomonadati > Pseudomonadota > Betaproteobacteria > Burkholderiales > Burkholderiaceae > Paraburkholderia > Paraburkholderia hayleyella. The sequence continues at coordinate 676,137 of NZ_QPES01000002.1, forward strand.
CGCAGAATCGCGCGAGCCACCACGGCCAGTTCTGGCGCGTGGGTTTGCAGCGTGGCAATCACGCTATCGGCAGGCATGCCTTCATGGCTTTTGAGCCATTGATCGAGCGCGCTGACATGACGCGCAAACAGGCTGTCGGCCTGGCTCAGGGCATCATGGATACGTCGCGCCAGCACCGGGTTCAGGTCTTGCCGCGCGCTCAAGTGCTGCGACACCGCGAGGAGCGCCGGGTAGGTGTCGTCAGTTGGAGCCGGCTCCGCCCAGGCAGCCGGCAGGCCGAAGCGGCCCGCCGCAACGGTGAAACTCAGGAGCGCTGCCGAGGCACACGCGCCAAGCAGCCAGGTGCGGCGTGAAGGAGAAGCGTTCGTGCGGGAAAAGGAAAAAGACAAGGAAAAAGACGAGGAAAAAGACGATAGAGACGTCAGGCGGGAACGCAGGCGTCGTGGGGGTTTCTGAACCTGGGTCACGATGGCTCCAGAAAATGGACCGAACATAACCGGCAGCAGGAACGCCGCATGCCATGGTCAATGGATGCAGGCGCAGCCGTTGTGCCGCGGCCGGTCTCTCAGCAAGCTTGTTGTTATGCCGCCCGCCCAACGCTGCCAGCGTGCTGCGCAGGACTATAACCGCGACGCCTGCATTAGACAAATCGTCTGCCGTTCATCCGCTGGGTGCCAAGCTCACGCCCCCCACGGCACGGTAGAATCTGCGCCCGACCCACTCGGCCCACCCGGCCCACCCTGGCGCTGGGCCTGCCGCTTCCTTGCCAAACGCTGATGAACCTCTATCGTTTCTATCCCCAAATGCTACGCAACCGTCCGCGCATGCTCATGGCGCTCGCCATTGGTATCGTGGCTTCGCTCTTTCTGGCGTCGGAGTCAATGTCATGGTTGCTGCGGGTGCTGCTCACCTGGGATATTGCGGTGTGGTCCTGGCTGGCGCTCGTCTGGGTGCATATGGCACGCGCGCATCACAATGAGGTGCGCGACTTCGCCGTGCGCGAGGACGAAAACGCCGGTGTCGCCCTCGTCATCATCTGTATCGCAACCGTGGCCAGCATCGCGGCCATCGTGCTCGAACTCGCCACGCTCAAGGGCACAGGGGCGACCTCGAATGTCACGCATTCGCTGCTCACCGGCGCCACGCTGATCGGCGCCTGGTTTCTGATTCCCACGCTCTTCACGCTGCATTACGCCCGGCTCTACTTCAGCCCGATCCCTTACCAAACCGCGCTGCTGTTCCCGGACCCCGCGCTCGAACCCGATTACTGGGATTTCCTCTACGTCTCGTTCACCATCGCCGTCGCATCGCAAACCTCGGATGTCATGCTGCGCTCGCGCGAGATTCGCCGGGCGGCGCTGGCGCAATCCATCCTGTCGTTCTATTTCAACGTTGCTGTGCTGGGCCTGTGCGTCAACATCGCCGCCGGGCTGCTAGGCTCATAACCCGCCCCCATACGCCCTATACGTCCCATACGCGCCCCATACGCGTCCCATACGCGCCGCAACAGTCCGCTCACCGTCCGCTCACGCCCGCCGCACGGCCACTGTGTAAAAGCCGCTCGTCATCTGGCCACTTTTACCGGCTGCCCGCGCGAGCGGCGGCACAAACGCCCGCCACGCGCGGCATGGCCTGCGTGCCCGATCGCACCTGCACGCGGGGTTGCGCCCGGGTTGCGCCCGGGTTGCGCCCGGGTTGCGCCTTAGGTGACCTCCTTTCATCCACGCCTGGCACGGCACTTGCTGGCTATTTCGCTTTTGCCTCGAAACAAGCCGCACCGCAACCAGCCGCATGGCGAGCCGCCCTCGCTGGCCCAAGCGGCAATTCACACCGCTTTGCACTACATTGAGTCATACCCGTCTTCTGTTTAAGCAGCGGCCGCCCACGCCCCCCGGCGTTGCGCCTCGCAGCGCCGACGAACCAGGAAACCGCCGATGGACTCTCCTCATGCGCCTCACCTGAACCCCACCTCCACCACTCAGGACAGCGCGCGCCGCCAGGCGCGCAGCATTCCCCGCAGCAAACCCACGCTGCTCAAAGGCGACCCGCTCTGGTACAAGGACGCGATCATCTATCAGGTTCATGTGAAGTCGTTTTTCGATGCGAATAACGATGGCATCGGCGACTTTCCCGGGCTTTTGGCCAAGCTCGATTACATCGTGGAGCTCGGCGTCAACGCAATCTGGCTCCTGCCGTTTTATCCCTCGCCCCGGCGCGACGATGGCTACGACATCGCCGATTACCGTAGCGTCCATCCCGACTACGGCCAGCTCGCGGATGTCCGGCGTCTGATTCAGGCCGCTCATGCACGCGGCATTCGCATCATCACCGAGCTGGTCATCAACCACACCTCCGACCAGCATCCGTGGTTCCAGCGCGCCCGGCGCGCACGGCCAGGATCGAGCCATCGCAACTATTACGTCTGGTCCGATACCGATACGAAATACGCGGGCACACGCATCATCTTCATCGACACCGAGCCGTCCAACTGGACCCATGACCCCGTGGCAGGCGCCTATTACTGGCACCGTTTTTACGCACATCAGCCGGATCTGAACTTCGACAACCCAGCGGTACTGCGCGAAGTGCTGCAAGTGATGCGTTTCTGGCTGGATATGGGGATTGACGGGCTGCGGCTGGATGCCGTGCCGTATCTGGTCGAGCGCGAAGGCACGAACAACGAGAACTTGCCCGAAACCCACGCGGTGCTCAAACAGATCCGCACGGCCATCGACGCCGATTACCCCAATTGCATGCTGCTGGCGGAAGCCAACCAGTGGCCAGAAGACGTCCAGGAATATTTCGGCGACGAAGACGAATGCCACATGGCGTTTCATTTTCCGCTGATGCCGCGGATTTACATGGCGCTGGCCAGCGAAGACCGTTTTCCGATCACCGACATCATGCGGCAAACGCCGGATCTGCCGGAATCGTGTCAATGGGCGATTTTTCTGCGCAATCACGACGAGCTGACGCTCGAAATGGTCACCGATTCCGAGCGCGACTATCTCTGGAACACCTACGCCAGCGACCGCCGCGCGCGGCTCAATCTCGGCATCCGGCGACGTCTCGCGCCGCTGATGGAACGTGACCGCAGGCGCATCGAGCTGATCAATTCGCTGCTGCTGTCGATGCCTGGCACGCCGGTGATTTATTACGGCGATGAGCTCGGCATGGGCGACAACATTCATCTGGGCGACCGCGATGGCGTGCGCACACCGATGCAATGGTCGGCGGATCGCAACGGCGGCTTCTCGCGCGCGGACCCCGAGCAACTGGTGCTGCCGCCGGTCATGGGCGCGCTGTATGGCTTCGATGCGGTCAATGTCGAAGCGCAAAGCCGCGATCCGCACTCGCTGCTCAACTGGACCCGCCGCATGCTCGCCACACGCCGCGCGCATCAGGCGTTCGGCCGGGGCCGCAGCCGCTTTTTGCGGCCAGGTAACCGCAAGATCCTCGCGTATTTGCGCGAGATGCCAGGCGCGCCGCCCATTCTGTGCATCGCCAACCTGTCGCGCGCGCCGCAAGCGGTCGAGCTGGACCTGGCCGAATTCGCGGGCGCCGTGCCCATCGAGATCACCGCCGATTCGGTGTTTCCCGTGATCGGCCAGCACGCGTACCTGATGACGTTCGCGCCTTACGGTTTCATGTGGTTCGCGCTCTGCCAAAGTGACGAACGCCCGGCCTGGAGCCGCGCGCCTTCGGAGCCGCTGCCTGAGTTCGCCACCATCGTGATCCGCGCTGGCCAGACCAGCCCGACGCCGGACAACGTGCGGCTGCTCGAATCGGAGGTGTTGCCCTCCTGGCTGATACGCAGGCCCTGGTTCATGACGCGCGGGCAAAAACTCGAACAGGTGCGGCTGGCTGCGTTAACCACCCTGCCGGACGCGGACTTCGCCTTCACCGAAATCGAAGCGACCTTCGCGGGTCGCATCGAACGTTACGTCGTACCGCTGGCTATCACCTGGGGCAGCGACACGAGCACCCCGCTCTTTCTGCAACTGACGCTAGCGCGCGTGCGGCGCAACCGGACCATTGGGCATCTGACCGATGCGTTCTCGCTACCGCAGTTCGCGCATGGCGTGCTGCGCCATTTGCACGAACACACGGTCATGACGACCGTGCAAAAAAGCGAGATCCGTTTTCTTTCCGAGCCTGGGTTTGCCGCGCTCAAGCTGGCCGACCCCGCCGCGCCGCCCGCGATCCGCTGGCTCGCCGCCGAGCAACGCAACAGCGTGCTGGTCATCGCGGACAAGGCCGTGCTCAAGCTGGTGCGGCGCGTGCAGGGCGGCACGCACCCGGAAGCCGAAATGAACCGCTACCTGACGCAGGCGGGTTATACCCATAGCGCGCCATTGTATGGCGAGGTCGTGCGTGTCGATCCGCAAGGCGTACCGCATACGCTGGCCCTGTTGCAAGGTTTTATCGACAACCAGGGCGATGCGTGGACCTGGGCGTTCGAGTATTTGCGCCGCGCGGTCGATGAACTGGCGCTCTCCACCGGGGGCGACGATACCGTCCCGGACCCGCTCCGTGAAGCCGAAGCCATCGACAGCTATGGCACGTTCACGGGCGTCATTGGCCAGCGTCTGGGCGAGCTGCATGTGGCGTTAAGCGAAGGCGCGAGGGGCAAAGGTAAAAAGCAGGGTCAAGAGCAAGGTCAAGAACGAGGTCAAGAGCGAAGTCAGGAAGGCGGCACAGGCCATGCCAGGCAGGCGGCCATGGCTGACGCGGCGGACGCCTTCACCCCCACGCGCGCCAGCGACGGCGATGTGCAAGGCTGGATCGACACGGCACAAACCACGCTCAGCCGCGCCCTCGATGTGCTAGCCCAACAACTGGACACGCTCGCTGAGGACACCCGCGAACTCGCTCGCGGCTTGCTCGCGCAGCGCCATGCGCTGGCCGCGACACTGGCGCAACACGTGCCCGCCCACCCTGCGGCCTGGTGCCAACGCATCCATGGGGACTTTCATCTGGGGCAAGTGCTGGTAGCCCAGGGCGATGCCTTCCTGATCGATTTCGAAGGTGATGCCGATGCTCCGTTTGACGTCCGACGGCAAAAGACCAGTCCGCTGCGCGACGTCGCCGGGCTGTTGCGTTCGCTGTCCTACGCCAGCGCCGCGGCACATTCGACGCTGGAACATACCTCGAATGCCGCGGCGCAACGCAAGCGCGCACTGTTCGAGCGCTTTAATCAGGCGGCCGCCGCGTGCTTTCTGACGCGCTACCGCGCCGCCGTCGCGCACGCGCAGCATGCCAGCGTCGCGCCGCATGCCGAAGCCGCGCTGCTCGATATCTTCCTCGTCAGCCGCGCGGCCCGCGAAATCTGCGACGAGGCGATCTTGCGCCCCGCCTGGCTCGGCCTGCCCGTGCAGGGCCTCGCCGCGCTCGCCCGCCAGTTGCTGGGCGAAGACGATGCCACGAGCACTAACACGCCGCCCACCGGAGGATGACGCCATGTCCGACTGTCCGCTTGATCGCTACGCGCAGCATTACGCTCACTGCCTGCCGTTCGGCGCGCAACTGCTCGGCGCAACAGGGCCGACCCCGCGCACCCGTTTTCGCTTCTGGGCACCATCATGTACGGCCGTTCAGCTTGAAATCGAAAACGCACCGCGCCATGGTCTTCATGCAAGTGACAAGCCGCCCCCCGCAACCACGCTCATCGACATGACCCCGAGCGGCGGCGGCTGGTTCGAAACCGAATCCGCCTGCGGCGCGGGAACGCTTTATCGCTACCGGCTCGATGGCGCACTCGCGGTGCCCGATCCGGCTTCGCGCTTTCAGCCGCACGATACGCACGGCCCCAGCGAAGTGATTGATCCGCGCGCCTACACCTGGCAGCACGCTTGCTGGCATGGCCGCCCGTGGGAAGAAACCGTGCTGTATGAGGTCCACGTGGGTGCGCTCGGTGGCTACGCGGGCGTGCAGCAACGGCTGCCGGCGCTCGTCCAGCTCGGCGTCACCGCGCTCGAACTCATGCCGCTGAATGATTTTTCCGGCCAGCGCAACTGGGGCTACGACGGCGTGCTGCCCTACGCGCCCGATTCCGCTTATGGCCGCCCGGACGAACTCAAGGCGCTGATCGACACCGCGCATGGCCTCGGCCTGACGATGATTCTCGATGTGGTCTATAACCACTTCGGCCCCGACGGCAACTATCTGCCGCACTATGCCCAGCCGTTTTTCCGCGCGGACGCGCCTACCCCCTGGGGCGCCGCGATCGATTTCGGGCGCATGGAAGTGCGCGACTTCTTCTGCGACAACGCGCTGTACTGGCTCAACGAATACCGTTTCGATGGGCTGCGTTTCGATGCCGTCCAGGCTATCGGCAACGATGACTGGCTACGCGAGCTAACCGATCACCTTCGTGCCAGCGTCGAACAGGGACGGCACATCCATCTGATCGCCGAAGACGAACGCCGCATGCCTGACCTGCTGGAAGGTCATTTCGACGCGCACTGGAATAACGACATCCATCACGCGCTGCATGTGCTGCTGACCGGCGAGCGCGGCGGCAACTATCGTGCCTTCGCCCACGAGCCGGTGCAGCAGCTCGCCCGCGCGCTCAGCACGGGCTTCGCGCAAAGCGAAGCCAAAAACGGGCACGGCACAGACCGCACAAGCGCCGGGGAAATACCGCCCACCGCCTCCGTGGTCTATTTGCAAAACCACGACCAGATCGGCAACCGCGCCTTTGGCGAGCGCCTAACCACACTCTGCCCGCCCGCCGCCTTGCGCGCCGCAACCACACTCTGCCCGCCCGCCGCCTTGCGCGCCGCAACCGCGCTCCTGCTGCTCGCGCCGTCCATCCCTTTGCTCTTCATGGACGAAGAACACGGTTCAAAACAGCCTTTCCTGTTTTTCACCGATTACCCCGAGGCGCTGGCCGAAGCCGTACGCACGGGACGCCGCGAGGAATTTCCGCGCTTCTCACCGGAGACCCGCATCGATGCGCAAACGCGACTGCCCGATCCCAACGACCCCCGCACCTTCAGCGCCTCATCGCCGCCGCGCGATGCCACCGCACTGCCCGCCGGTGAGGCCCGCACGCGCATTGAGTGGTATCACTTTTATCAGTCGGCGCTGGCCGTGCGCGCCAAACTCATCGCACCGCGCCTGGCGGGTGTCCGTGCCTTGGGCGCGGAAGTGCTCGATGACGCCGCATCAGGCGCACCTTCAGATAGCGCCCTGATCGCGCGCTGGCAGCTCAGCGATGGCGCGATCCTGTCGCTCGCGCTCAATCTCGGCCAGCAAGCAGTGCCCTTGCCACAGCGGCCAGCAGGCAAAGTGATCTTCGAAACCCCCGCCCGCGCCCGCGACCCCGCCACAGACCACATCTTGCCCGGCTACGCCTGCATCGCCTGGCTAAGCGGCGACGTCAACCACTACGCCAGCCACCACGATGCGCGTCAGGTCAGCTTGCCGGAATGGTCCGAATGAGCGGCACATCACGCACCGATCAAGCCCGCGCAGCCCTCGATGCCCTCGCGCAACACGCAGGGCTGCAACGCGAATGGCAAGACGCGCAGGGTGTCAGCCATCGCGTCAGCGATGACACGATCTCGAGCCTGCTTGAACGGCTCGGCCTGCCCTGCCGCACCCTGACGCAGATGCGCCAGAGCAGCGCCGCGCTCGCCGCAGAACATCATGGCCGCCGCCTCCCCGCCTTGCTCAGCGCCGAATGCGAGCGCGCCATTGCGCTGCCGTCCAGTGCGTTACGCGCCGGCAGCCGCTACCGAATCGAGCTGGAAAGCGGCGCGCTGATCGACGGCCGCTTCACCGCGCCCAAGGGGGCAACGGCGCTGCTTGCGCCGATCAGCGAGCCGGGCTATCACACCCTGGTGTTGCAGGAGCAGCGCGTCACGCTCGCTATCGCGCCATCACGCGCCTATACCGTGGCCGATGCGTGGCAGGCGGCACATGCCACGGGTGACGAGCGCCCTGCGAGCCCAGGCAATCGTCCTCATGCGCATGAGGCTGCCGGGCCCCTCCTCTGGGGCCTCAGTGCGCAGTTGTACAGCTTGCGCCGCAGCGGCGATGGCGGCATCGGCGACTATTCGGCACTCGCCGCGCTCGCCGTGCGCAGCGCCCAGCACGGCGCCCAGGCGCTCGCCGTCAGCCCCACGCACGCCATGTTCAGCGCGCTGCCGCAACACTTCAGCCCGTATTCGCCTTCGTCGCGGCTCTGGCTCAATGCCACGCATATCGACCCCAGCGCGCTGTTCGGCCGCGATGCTGTGCTCAGCGCGCTCGATACGCTGCATGCCCGCGAAGCCTGGGCCCAGTACGAAACGCTCGCGCTCATCGACTGGCCACATGCCGCAGCCCTTCGGCTCAAGGTGCTGCACAGGCTGTTCGAACGTTTTGAGCAGCACGCCACAGCCGCGCAACGGACGTCTTTTGCCACGTTTTGCCAACGTGGCAGCCAGGCGCTCGACGATCACGCACGCTTCGAAGCCCTGCATGCGTTTCATCTCGCGCAAGGCGCCAGCGGTCACTGGCGCGACTGGGATGCCACGCTACGCGATCCCCGCAACACGGCTGTCGCCGCTTTTGCCACAGCGCATCAACCTGCTGTCGAATTCCATCGGTTCCTGCAATGGCTCGCCGCTAGCGGGCTCGACGCCGCACAACGCCAGGCACGCGAAGCCGGCATGACGCCAGGCCTGATCGCCGATCTCGCCGTCGGCTGCGATGGCGCAGGCAGCCACGCCTGGGCCTGCGGCGAAGCGATGCTCGCAGGCATCTCGATTGGCGCGCCACCTGACCCAATGAACCAGCTCGGTCAGAGTTGGGGGCTCACCACCTTCTCGCCACGCGCGATGTGCCGTCAAGGCTTCGCCGGGTTTATCGACCTGCTGCGCGCCAGCTTCGCCCATGCGGGTGGCGTGCGCATCGACCACATCCTCGGTTTGCGCCGCTTATGGCTCATTCCTGAAGGGGCCAGCGCGAAAGAAGGCGCTTACCTGCGCTATCCGCTCGACGACATGCTGCGGCTAATCGCGCTCGAATCATGGCGGCATCGCGCGATCGTCATTGGCGAGGATCTGGGCACCGTGCCCGCAGGGTTTCGGGAGCGGCTGAGCGCATTGGGCATCGCGGGGATTCGCACGCTGTGGCTTGAGCGCAGCGACAACGGACGGGATTTTTTACCCCCGCAAAGCTGGACACGCGAAGCCATGGCGACCACGACGACGCACGATTTGCCCACTATCGCAGGCTGGTGGAGCGGCCGCGATATCGCATGGCGCGCCGAGAGCGGGCAACTGCCTGCGCGCGAGGATGGTCAGGATGCGGTGGCAGGCGCACAAGCTGAGCGGGCAATGGAGCGTTGCGCGTTATGGACAGCCTTGCGCGAGGCTGGCGTGATTGCAACGGGAGGCGCCGGCAGCGGGAGGCCCGCACCTGATACCCCCCCGCCGCCCGGAGCAGCGCCCGTGGAGGCGGCGCTGGCCTTTGTCGCCGCTACGCCATCGCAACTGGCGATGTATCCGCTGGAGGATTTATTGGGGCTCATCGAGCAGCCGAACCTGCCCGGTACCATCGATGAACACCCGAACTGGCGCAGACGGCTGGCAACGCCGGTGGCCGCGTTGTTCGATGATCCGGTATTGATGGCGCGCCTGGCGGTGGCCACACGCGGACGGAAGTGATTTTGCTGTGCTTTATATAAAACGCTTTGTATTGAATACTCCAGCAACTCATTTAAATTCAGATGCAAACGATCAGCCATTTCAAACTGCCGCCCCATTCGCTAACTATTCACCACAGAACATACGCTGTAGTCGAATTGCAATAGCCCGCCACGCAGGTCATAACCCCGAGCCACTGGGAAATCACCCGTATTGATCAGTTCATCTGGTGCGTGCCGCCACATCCGGTCTGCACGTCGCGCTCGATGGCCGCGGGGTCGAACAGAACGTGATCGACAGCGGCCAGCGCCTCATTGCAATAGTTATTGGCAGCATCGCCATGGTTATTCAACACATGTTTCCATTCAGGCCTACCGCAATCTTTATGTATGGCGTTATACGCCACGAAAAAAGTACGATGGTTCGCACCACGGTCCACTGTGGTATTAACTTTGATCGAGGAGTTGATATGCAAGTCAATATGAATTCGACATCAAATTATGACCGAACACCGGATACGCAACAGAATAATTCGGCATCGAATGCTGGCCGGACATCCGAAGTAAAACGGGATTCCGGGAAGGGCTCGACGTCCGGTGCGGAAAAAGATTCTTCTGCCATCGGCTCGCTCATCTCCAAGGGCGGAAGCAGCGCCGCTTCATTGGCGAAAAAATTCCTGGGCATGCGAGCCGACAATCTGATCCAAAGTGGTCAGTTGGGAATGACAGGCCGTTTCGGCCCGGCATCGGCATGCGCCGATTTTGTTTCGGCGGTCATGAAAAAATCGGGCTCGCTGATGGCCAATGTCCGTGGCATGTTCGACGACACAAGAGGGTTGTTCAACACACTGAAAAACAATGGGTGGCACGAAACGTCGATCGACCAGGCGAAGCCGGGCGATCCGGTTTTTTATCGAAACGGGATGTACCACACTGAAATGAAAGTCGGCACCGACGACAATGGCAGAAGCTTGATGATCGGGTCTGACAACATCAATAGAGACGGGACACAGTCGATCGCTATACAGTCCGGCGCACGATCGGGCATCGCGCTGACACAGGGTTAAGCGCCAGTAACAGTGGCAGGAGGACGGGAAGCGGCCGGAACCAGGCAAGCAACGAGGGGCATAACCGCCTCTCCGGGCTATCGCTCATGGCTTGATGCGGAAAATGACATGGGGGCCATCTCCCCCATGTCAAAGCACCATCACCCTTAAGCACGGGCTAGCGGATCACCCCTCTCCCCCTCACCGGCCCTCGTCCTCGAACGCTTTCGGATACACCCGCACCAGCACAATCCGGGGTCCGCGCATTTTCTTGACCACGATATCGAAGCGATCGAACTCGACCCGCTGGCCTTCCACCGGCAAATCGCTCAACGCCTGGATCACCAGCCCCCCCACCGATTCGGCCTGGCCTTCGTCGATGTCGATGCCCAGCGCCCGCTCCAGCGACACCACCGGCAAGCTGCCCTTACCCATCAGCGTGCCGTCGTCCATCCGGTTCCAGTCGGCATCGCCCTGGCGGAACTCATCGTGAATCTGTCCCACCAGCGCCCCGAGCAGGTTATCCAGCGTGAGAAAACCCATCGGCTTGGCATTCTTGTGTCCCACCAGCGCGAAATGCGGCGCGCCCTTGCGAAAGCGCCGGAACAACTCAAGCGCGGGCATGCTCGGCTTCACATATTGCACGGGACGCACATGCTTTTTCAGATCGTCAGGTGTGCCGCCCGCGTCACGCGCCAGCAGCAGGTCTTTCAGGTGAATCATCCCGGCCACGCGTTCGCCCGAAGCATCTTCGAACAAGGGATAGCGGCTAAAACGATGACGCGCGATCACCTGCATGTTCTCGCGCAGCGGCACATCGCTGCGCAAGCCGATCATCTCGTGGGCGGGCCGCATCAGATCCGATACGGTCATCTTCGAAAAATCGAGTGAATGCGCAATCGTGTTCCATTCGTCCTGGCTGTAGGCGTTGCCGCCGCTACTACCGTTACTGCCGCTACTGCCCTTTTCGCTCACGACGCCGCTGCGGCGGCCGCGCAGGATCAGTTTTAATTCGTCGGTCGAATAATGCGTGTCGCCCGCATGTCCGCCACCCAGACCGGCCATGCGCAGCACGGCGTTCGCGCTGGAATTCAGCACCCAGATGGCGGGATACATCGCCCAGTAAAACCCATAGAGCGGCAACGCGACCCAAAGCGAGATTTTTTCGGCTTCGCGGATAGCCAGCGATTTGGGGGCAAGCTCGCCCACCACGATATGCAAAAACGAAATGCACGAAAACGCGAAGAACAGCGAAATACCGTGGATCAATTGCGGTGACTCAATGCCGAACAACGAAAAAAGTGGTGTCAGCAGATTGGCGAAAGCCGGCTCGCCGATCCAGCCCAGCCCCAGCGAAGCGAGCGTAATGCCCAGTTGGCAGGCTGACAGGTAAGCATCGAGATGTCCGTGCACCTTGCCCAGCACGCGGCCGCGAATGCCATGTTTGCGCGCGAGTGCCTTGACGCGGGTCTGCCGCAACTTGACGAGGCCGAACTCGGCCGCGACAAAAAAACCATTAAGCGCAACGAGCAGTAGCGCACCGATAAGGGCAAAGACCTGGGCCAAGACGAATCACTCCCGAAACAAAACGTCCAGTATAGAGGGCGAAGCAAGCTCCCTGAAAGCAGGATCGCAGCGAACGCGCTGGGAGGGGCTGCGCCATGGCAAATTTATTACGGATTCCGTGTCGATCTCACGCGCTGGCAAGCGGCAACCATAACCGCAACGTGGCGGCCTGACCAGGCGCGACGGCGGCTTGCTGTTCGAACCGTCCGTCGTGCGCTTGCGCCACGCGCCGGCAAAGCGTCAGCACCCAGGCCGCCTGACCCGCATCCAGTGGCTCTTGCGCTTGCTGGCGCGCATAGGCTTCGAGCAGATGGGGCAAGGCCGGATCGGTAAGCGCAGCGGGTAGCGCCTGAAACTCCACCGTCACGCACCATGCCTGCGCCGGCGCATCAACGCTGGCGCTCAATGACACTCGCGTGGCGCTCACGCTGGATTCGACAGCAAACACCAGCATCAGCCAGAGCGCGTTCGCTATCTGCCCAGGGTCGCCATCGACCTGCGCCAGCGTCCCGGGCGGCAACGCGGCCACTTCCAGCACCACCTGGCGCTCGCGCGCCAGCGCCTCGTGGACCTCGGTCACGATCTCATCAAACAGCGCCTGGAGCGCGACCGGCTGACGCCTCAACAGCCGCGCGCCGATCTGCGCGCGAGGCCCATCAACACGGGTTTCGAGCAACTTGAGCTGCTGCTCAACCCCATGACGAATTCCATCGAGTGCCCGCTGCACGCCCGGATCAGCAGAGGCGATCTTGCGCTCCAGCACATAAGCCCAGCTGTGAATCGCATTGAGCGGCCCGCGAAGATCATGCGACACCACGGAAAGCATGTGCTCGCGCATGAATAATGCGGCTTCGGCACAGCGATGCGCGGTGAGACAGGCTGCGGCATCGCCTGCAGCAGAAAACAGAGTCACGCGAACCTTCCTTTGCACGAGGCCACTAAATCAAAACATGAATAAATGAATGAATGAACGGACACACCCAGGGCCGGGCTATCGGGCTATCTTTCCCCACCCGTCCTCTCCTGCCCCGGCCAGACGCCAACCCGCCTACAATACCGCTTTCAACTCACTTGTCCCAAGGAGCGACACATGCCCATCGTCACGACCGAATCCGGCCTGAAATACGAAGATCTCACCGAAGGCAGCGGGGCCGAGGCAAGCACGGGCCAAACCGTCAGCGTGCACTACACCGGCTGGCTGACCGATGGCCAGAAATTCGATTCGAGCAAGGATCGCAATGCCCCCTTTGCTTTCGTACTGGGCGGCGGCATGGTCATCAAAGGCTGGGACGAAGGGGTAAAAGGCATGAAAACCGGCGGCGTGCGGCGTCTGACCATTCCGCCGCAACTCGGTTACGGCGTACGCGGCGCAGGGGGGGTGATTCCACCGAATGCCACGCTCGTGTTCGAAGTCGAACTGCTTGAGGCATAACGCCTGCGCGCTTGAGCCCTGCCAGTCCTGAGCGGCTCATCCATTCTTCCACCATGATTCACACTGCCATCACAGCTCCCCAGGTTTCGTTGCGCTGTTATGGCGCCATCGAAGCCTCGGATGTCCACGACTTCCACCAGATCGTGCTGGGGCTGGACGGCGCGATGAATATGGCGGTTGAAGGCGTCGCTCAGCCGCTCGACAGCCGTTCGGCATGGCTTATCCCAGCGGGAGCGCGGCACGAATACGCGGGGCTCGGTCACAACCGGCAACTGGTGCTGGATCTGCCCGCCACCTCGCTCGCCATACCGCAGCGGCTGTTCGAGCGCTCTCGCGTCATCGCCATCGAAGCGCCGCTCGGCGCACTCGTGCGCGACATCGCCGCGCGCAGCGGTGGCAGCACACCCGCCACCACCGCGCTGGCGCAGAGCCCGCAACGCTTTAACTGGGAGGCGGCCGCGCGCCTCGGCGCGGCCCTCATCGGCGACGGCAGCACGGCCTGCGTCATCGCAACATGGCAAGCGGGTCTCGACTTCCCTCGCATCGACCGCTGGCTGCGTGCGCATTTATCCGAACCGCTGCGCATCGCTGACCTCGCCACGCACTGCGGCATCGGCTTGCGCCGCTTTCATCAGATGTTCATCGAAGCCTTCGGCGAAACCCCGCATCGTTATTTGCAACGCCTGCGGCTCGATACCGCGTTGATGTTGCTCAACGAGCCGGGACAGCCCCGGCCCTTGAGCGAGATCGCCTTGAGTGTCGGTTTTAGCGATCAAAGCGCCTTTACGCACGCTTTCTCGCGGCGCTTTGGCCTCGCGCCGGGCCAGTGGCGCGCCGGACGCGAAGCGCCCTGACATCGCCCCTGCCCACTCCTGCAATGCAGGCGCGCCGGGCACCCGGGCACCCAGGCACCCAGGTTAACCAAGGCCCAGCCCCCGCTGCAGGTCAGCGCGAATATCAGCGGGAGTTTCCAGACCCACCGCCAGACGCACCAGCCCTTCGGTAATCCCCGCCGCCTCACGGATTTCGGGCGCGATCCGGCCATGCGTGGTGGTCGCCGGATGCGTGATCGTGGTGCGCGTATCACCAAGATTGCCGGTAATCGAACAGATTTTCGTGCCGTCGATCACGCGCCAGGCGGCAGCGCGCTGCGCCTCTGGGCTTGCGCCTTGCAACTCGAACGAGACAATCGCGCCACCCGCTTTTTGCTGGCGCTGCGCAATCGCATACTGCGGGTGCGATTCCAGCCCCGGATAAAACACCCGCTTGATTGCCGGATGGGTTTCGAGCCAGCGGGCAATTTCGAGTGCGTTCGCTGACTGGCGCTCGACGCGCAGCGACAGCGTCTCCATGCCCTTGAGCAGCACCCATGCGTTAAATGCGGACAGCGTCGGCCCGGCGCTGCGCACGAACGGAAACACCTTTTCCATGATGAACTGGCGCGAGCCCACCAGCGCGCCGCCCAGCACCCGGCCCTGGCCATCGAGAAACTTGGTCGCCGAGTGCATCACGACATCCGCGCCAAGCTTGAGCGGTTGCTGTAGCGCCGGGCTGCAAAAACAGTTGTCGACGACAAACAGCACATCCGCGCTTTTTGCAATCTTGCCGATAGCTTCGATATCGGCGATTTCAGTCAGCGGGTTGGATGGGGTTTCGAGAAAGAACATTTTGGTTTCGGGCCGCACGGCGGTTTTCCATGCGGCCAGATCGGTCGGATCGACAAAGGTCGTCGTGATGCCGAAACGCGTGAAGATCTGCGAGAACATGCCCAGCGTCGAGCCGAACAGGCTGCGCGAGCTCACCAGATGGTCGCCCGCCTGCAAGGCCGACATCACCACGGACAAAATCGCGCTCATGCCCGAGGCTGTCGCCATGCAGGCTTCACCGCCCTCCAGCGCCGCCAGCCGGTCCTGGAACATGGCCACCGTCGGGTTGGTAAAGCGTGAATACGTATAAAAATCTTCCGGGTTTTTAAAACGCTCAGCGGCTTCGGCGGCGCTGGCAAAGCAAAAACTCGAGGTCAGAAAAATAGCTTCGGAGTGTTCGTTGAATTCACTGCGCAGCGTGCCCGAGCGAACCGCGAGCGTATCGAAATTAAGAGAATCGTCCATGGTCGTGTTCCGTTCGTGTTCCGTTTTGATGATGCGGGTGAGTCGGATCAGTCAGTTCAGCATGAAAAAACCCGCTTGGCGCAAAGGCTCAGGCGGGTTTTTCAAGGCGTGGGAGCGTGCTCACTCCACCGGCAGTTGCAAATGCAGTTGCGAGCGCGTTGTGCCGCCCTCTTGCGCCTCGCTCGCGGCATCGCGGTCGGATTGCGCCGAAGAGGTCATCCGGGCGCTTTCGATCCCGTCCAGATACTCGGGCGTGATGTCGCCTGTCACGTAGTGGCCATCGAAGCACGACGCCTCGAACGCCTTGAGCATCGGGTTGATATCGCGCACCGCCTGCTTCAGCGCCTCGACGTCCTGATACACCAGATAATCGGCGCCGATCATTTGGGCGACTTCGTCCGCGCTGCGGCCATGGGCAACCAGTTCGCCACGGGTTGGCATGTCGATGCCGTAGACATTCGGAAACTTCACGGGCGGCGCGGCGGACGCGAAAATCACCTTGTTCGCGCCGGCATCGCGGGCCATCTGCACGATTTCGTGCGAGGTGGTGCCGCGCACGATCGAATCGTCGACAATCAGCACGTTCTTGCCCTTGAACTCGATGCCCATGGCGTTGAGCTTCTGGCGCACGGATTTCTTGCGCACGGCCTGCCCCGGCATGATGAACGTGCGGCCCACATAGCGGTTTTTGAAAAACCCTTCGCGGTACTCGACGCCCAGTTTCGCCGCGACTTGCATCGCCGCGGGCCGGGATGAATCGGGGATCGGCATCACTACGTCAATGTCGACATCGGGCAGTTCGCGCAGGATTTTCTCGGCCAGATAATCGCCCATGCGCAGCCGCGCGTTATATACCGGCACGCCGTCCAGCACCGAATCAGGCCGCGCGAGATAAACCAGTTCGAAAATGCAGGGGTTCAGGCTCGGGTTCAGCGCGCATTGCTGCGCATGGAGATGGCCTTCGATGTCGATAAAGATCGCTTCGCCTGGCATCACGTCGCGCACAAACTCGAAACCAATGCCTTCGATTGCGACGGATTCGGAAGCCACCATCCATTCGATGCCGTGTTCGGTTTCGTGCTTGCCGAGGCACAGCGGGCGAATGCCGAACGGGTCGCGGAACGCGAGCAGCCCATAACCGGCGATCAGCGACACAATCGCATACGAACCATGCACCCGCCGATGAACCCCCGACACCGCCTTGAACACCGCAGCCGGATCGAGTTGCAGGCCTGAGCTGGACAGTTGCAGCTCGTGCGCCAGCACATTCAGCAGCACTTCGCTATCGGAGCTGGTGTTGATGTGGCGCCGGTCGACCCGGAACATCTCTTCCTTGAGCTGCCGCCAGTTGGTCAGGTTGCCGTTGTGCGCGAGGATGATGCCGAAGGGCGCGTTCACGTAGAACGGCTGGGCTTCGTCTTCGCTGGAGGCCGACCCGGCAGTGGGATAACGCACCTGGCCTATGCCCGTCGTGCCGGGCAGGCTGCGCATGTTGCGCGTGCGGAACACGTCGCGCACCATGCCATTGGCCTTGTGCATATGAAAATTACTGCCATTGGCCGTGGCAATGCCCGCTGCGTCCTGGCCGCGATGCTGCAGCAGCAGCAAGCTGTCATAGATCAGCTGGTTGACGGGGGAATGAGAAACTACACCTACGATGCCGCACATGGCATGTCCTTCAAAGGTACGAAATTCGTCACGCACACCGGGCGAGAAAACAACGCCCGGGCCCGTGGATGTCCTGCACTACGCTGCCGGGCCGAATTTTTCAAAAAGCCCTCCGTCTGGCCTGGCGCCCGCCTCCGCTAGAGGCGGATATACGCGCCGAGGGTTTCAGGTAGCAGCGGTTTCAGTTTATGCACGCCCTGTTCGACATAGGGCCGTAATAGCGCATCGCGCCAGAAGTTTTGCTGCGGCAGCTCGGTCAGGCCCGCAAAGGCAACCAGAAGCAGCACCAGCACCCCCCCTTTCACACAACCAAACATCAAACCCAGCGAACGGTCCACGCCGCTCAAGCCCGTGACCTGCACCAGCCGGCCCAGCAGCGCGTTCGCCACGCCCGCCAGCAGCACAACGCCGATCACAATCAGGGCGAACGCAACCAGCCATTGGGTCGTCTGGCCGCCAGGCCAGGTCGCGGGAATCAGGGGCGCGACGTCAGTGACAAAGCGGCAAGCCAGCAAAAACGCCGCGATCCAGCCAATCAGGCCGAAAACCTCTGAGAGAAACCCTCGCCACGTGCCACGTAACGCCGATAAAACAATGACCGCTATCACAGCGTAGTCGAAGAGCGTCAGCATCGCCGGCTTACGGTGAGGTTTCGTTAGCGGTTTCGTCGTTGCCGCCAGGCGTCAGACCGGCCGAGCGAACTTTGGCAATCACCGCCGACGCCGCCGCGCGATCGGCAAAGGGCCCCGCCCGCAGCAGCGTGCGCATCGTGCCATCCGCCTGCTTGCGCCGCTCGATATAGGCGGGCACTCCGGCGGCCTTGAGCTTCGCCGCCCACTCACGGGCGCGGACTTCATCGGAAAATATGCCGAGCTGCACCGCGAAACGGCTGCCGGGGGGCGATGCCGGTGTGCCCGGATCATTTTGCGGGGCCGCTTTGGCGCTGTTCGATGCGGCTGGAGCCTGGGGTTTGAGCGGCGCGGGCTTCACCGGCGCAGCGGCATGGGCGCTCGCTGTATTGGCGTTGCCTGTGCTGGCGTTGCTACTGCTACTGCTACTGGTGGAAGTTGTGGCGTGAGCCGTATCCGGCGCGCCGGAAGCTTTTGCGCCCGCCTTCGAGGTAGAAGGTGAGGAAGTTCGGGAGCCGGGCGTGGGCGCCTTTGAACCGGCCACCGTGGCCTGGGTTGACGTCTCGGCCTGGTCAGAAGCCCCGATGCGATCCTCGCTGGCGGCTTCGGCCGCTTGCTCTGCCAAAGCGGCCTGGGCTGCCGCCGGACGGCCGGGAATATCAATCGAAATATCTTCGGTGAGGGGCTTGGGGTGGGAATCGAGCACCATCGGCAGGATCACCACCGCGGCCAGCACCAGGGCGATTGCCCCAACCAGACGCCGCCGCGCCCGTTGCTTCTCGGGCAAGGTGGGGTCGAGCAACAGCGCATCGGCTTCGCTGGCCGCGCCAGCGCCGGTGCGGCGGCTACGCCGTTCCAGACGCTCGCCAGATGCGTCGGCCCCTGTACCGGAGCGGTTACCGCGCCGAACAGGCACATCTTCTTTCTTGCCCGAGGAGAAAAGTCCCATGAATGGCTTGATTCGAGGCCGCCGCGCTGAAACCGCCCTAATACACTGCCGTTCAGCGCATTTAAGCGTTCGCAGTTAAGCGTGAGTAACGTTAATTAAGCGTGGGCTAATCTGACTTAATGTGACTGCGTGACTGCGAATGACGGTAGGCCATGACACCGGCTACCGTGTGGAAACTGCCAAAAACGACGATTCTATCATTTTCAGACGCTCGTCTTAAGGCATTCTGAAAGGCCTCGGCCGGAGCGCTAAAAGTCGTAATGCTGCTGTCGGGGTCGCCCCGTTCGGGAATCACGCCGGCCGCATGCAAGGCCGCTTCGAGCTCAGCCGCGCTCGCCGCGCGCGGCGTATCCAGCCCGGTCACGCACCAGTGGTCGATCTCGTCCTTCAGATGCGCGATCACGCCCGCCAGATCCTTGTCGCGCATCGCGCCAAAAACAGCGTAGGTGTACGGAAAAAACCCCATGTTGCCGAGATTTTGCGCCAGCACGGCAGCCGCATGCGGGTTGTGCCCGACGTCCAGCACCACTGACGGTCTGCCAGGCAACACCTGAAAACGTCCGGGCAACTCAACCCGCGCCAGCCCCAGACGAATATCCTGAGCCGACACCGGCAAGCGCTCGCGCAAAGCCTCAAGCCCCGCCAGTGCTGCCGTAGCGTTGAGCAACTGATTGGCGCCGCGCAACGCGGGATAAGCCAGCGCCGAGCGCCGCATGGTCGGGCCGAGATAACTCCATTGCTGGCGCTCGCTGCCCGCCTGGCCCTCGTAGCGGAAATCACGGCCAAACAGCCAAAGCTGCGCGCCGATGCCTTGCGCATAATCGATCAGCGTTTGCGGCGGCAGCGGGTCCGCGCAGATCGCCGGTTTGCCCGCACGGAAAATACCGGCTTTCTCGACAGCGATCAGCTCACGGGTATCGCCCAGGTACTCGGTATGGTCGAGGTCGATGCTGGTGATGATCGCGCAATCGGTATCGAGCAGATTCACGGCATCGAGCCGGCCACCCAGCCCTACTTCGAAGATCACAGCATCCAGCCCACGCGAAGCAAAAAGATGCATGATCGCCAGCGTCGTGAATTCAAAATACGTCAGCGTCACAGGCTCGGAACCCGGCTCGGACAAGCTCAGGCGAGCCGCCTCGACCGCCGCGAAATGTGGCAGCAATTCGTCATCGCTCACCATCTGGCCATTCACGCGGGCACGCTCATTGAATGACAGCAGATGCGGCGAGGTATGACAGCCTACGGTATAGCCTGCCGCCAGCAAGATGGCTTCGAGCACCGCGCAGGTCGAGCCTTTGCCGTTCGTGCCGCCCACGGTGATCACCGGACAGGCGAAGTTCAGTGACAGCGCATCGCGCACGCGCCCGATGCGCGCCAGACCCATGTCGATGCCAACCGGATGCGCTGATTCGAGATGCGTGAGCCACGCGTCAAGGGTGGAAAACACAGGCATCAGGCGATGGCGTCGGCGGGCTGGCGCGTCAGCAGCGCCATCAGTTGCGCAAGTTCGGCCCGTAACTGACGGCGATCCACGATCATGTCGATCGCGCCTTTGGTCAGCAGGAACTCCGAACGCTGGAAGCCTTCAGGCAATTTCTCGCGCACGGTCTGCTCGATCACGCGCGGGCCGGCAAAACCAATCAGCGCTTTCGGCTCGGCGATCACCACGTCGCCAAGAAAAGCAAAACTCGCCGACACGCCGCCCATCGTCGGATCCGTCAGCACCGAAATGAACGGGAGTTTCGCGTCCGACAATTTGGTGAGCATCGCCGTGGTCTTGGCCATTTGCAGCAGCGACAGCAGGCTTTCCTGCATGCGCGCGCCACCCGATGCGGTAAAGCAGATAAACGGCACTTGCTGCTCAAGCGCGTTTTGCGCGCCACGGACAAAACGCTCGCCCACCACCGAGCCCATCGAGCCGCCCATAAACGAGAATTCGAAACAGGCCACCACCACCGGCAGCGTGTGAATCGCGCCACCCATCACCACCATCGCATCGGTTTCGCCGGTGTCTTCGATCGCGTCTTTCAGACGGTCTGGATATTTGCGGCTGTCCTTGAACTTCAGGGCATCCACCGGTAGCACTTCCTGGCCAATTTCATAGCGGCCTTCTGCATCCAGCAGGCCATCGAGCCGCTCACGAGCGCCGATGCGCATGTGATGTTCGCATTTGGGACATACATGCAGATTGGCCTCAACGTCGCTGCGGTACAGCACCGCCTCGCATGCCGGGCATTTGATCCACAAGCCTTCCGGAATACTCTTGCGACTTTTCGGATCGGTTTGCTTGATTTTCGGCGGCAGCAGTTTATCGAGCCAGCTCATAGGGCTTCCCTCAAAAGTCGCCGTCCGGACAGGCAGGGCAGATGCCCTGCCTGTCCGGACGGGAACAGCAAAATTAAGATTGTGATGGAGTCACGCGATCCATCGCCTGGCGCACCTCGGCAATGAACTGCGTCAGTGTGTCTGCCGCGGCTTCTGGCGCCGCGGCTTCAAGCAGTTGCACGATCCGGCTGCCAATCACCACGGCATCGGAGATTTCCGCGACAGCCTGCGCGGTCTGGGCGTCGCGGATGCCAAAACCGACACCCACGGGCAGCCGCACGTGTGCCTTGATCAGCGGGATTTTACCCGCGATGCTCTCTACATCAAGATTTGCCGCGCCCGTCACCCCTGTGAGCGAAACGTAATAGACATAGCCGCTCGCCATTTTGCCGACGGCGGCAATACGTTCAGGGGTCGACGTAGGCGCCAGCAGGAAAATCGGATCGATGCCTGCGGCACGCATGTGCTGCGCGAATCCGGCGGCTTCTTCCGGCGGGTAATCGACCACCAGCACGCCGTCGACGCCCGCCTCGCGCGCGGCCACGGCGAAAGCCTCCGCGCCCATGCGCTCGATCGGGTTGGCATAGCCCATCAGCACCACAGGCGTGCGGTCATCGCGCTGGCGAAAACGCTTCACGTCCGCCAGCACATGGCGCAACGTGATGCCACGCGCCAGCGCCCGCTCTGATGCTTGCTGGATCACCGGTCCATCGGCCATCGGATCGGAAAACGGCACGCCCAGTTCAATGACGTCCGCGCCGCCCGCGGCGAGCGCATGCATGAATTCAACGGTCCGGGCGGGATCGGGGTCGCCTGCCGTCATGAACGGAATCAACCCTTTTTTTCCCTGCGCGGCCAGGGCCGCAAATGTGTTCTCGATACGGGACATAGAATTTTCTCAACATAGTTTTACGTCACGGGAGCCGTCAGCCCTCACGGGATCAAGCAGCAGGCCGCCGCTAGCGGCCACCCGCCGCCATGGCCATCGCCACCGCATTGACGCGTTCACGCGCTATCGCGCAGTAACTTTCATTAATTTCATAGCCGACGAATTCGCGCTGCTGACGGGCACAGGCCACCGCCGTGGTGCCGCTGCCCATGAAGGGATCGAGCACCCGGCCACCAGGCGGACAACTGGCCAGCACCATGCGCTCGACGATCTCCAGCGGCTTTTGCGTGGGGTGGTCTACCCGTTCGGCATGCTGGCGGTGCAAACGCGACACCGACCAGACATCCTTGGGGTTGTAGCCCATCTCCAGCCACTTGCTGCCTTCAAACAACTTGCGCGAACGCGCCTTCTTCGTGACGGCATCGTAGGGAATACGGATCGGATCGAGATCGAAGTAATACGCTTTCGATACCGCAAAAAAACCGATGTTGTCGTGCACCGAGGTATAGCGCCGCGTCGTGCCCCCCATGCTCGGCACGCGCCGGTCCCAGATGATTTCGTTGATCATCGTGAGTTGGGTTTTCAGAAAACTGAAAATTTCCGGCGCGTACTGCCAGGTGCAAAACACATAGAGCGAGCCGCTGGGCTTGAGCTTCGGAATCGCCAACCCCAGCCACAACCGCGTCCACGCGAGAAAATCCTCGCCCGAACGCATGTCGGAATCGTTGCCGTAATCCTTGCCCAGCCCATAAGGCGGGTCGGCCAGGATCAGGTCAATCGAGGCATCCGGCAGATTCGCCACATCAGACAAAAAATCGCGGTTCAAGAGCGTCATGCCTGAAAGGCCTGGAACATCGGACAACGTCGGGCAACCTGGCGCATCTGCGCCAGGAGCCGCTGGCTGCAAGGGATTGGGATTAAACGCGTCGTCGCGCATCGGAGCGTCGTTCAGAGCGTCAGGCCCGATCGCTCGGCCACCGTGTGCATGTCCTTGTCGCCTCGGCCCGACAGGTTGACCAGCAGGTACTGGTCACGTGGCAGCGTCGGCGCGAGTTTGGCGGCATACGCCAGGGCATGGCTGGATTCGAGCGCCGGAATGATGCCTTCGATGCGGCAGCAGTCATGGAACGCCTTGAGCGCTTCCGCATCGGTGATGCAGACGTATTGCGCGCGGCCAGAATCCTTGAGCCACGCATGCTCGGGCCCGACGCCCGGATAATCGAGACCGGCGGACACCGAGTGGGTTTCGATGATCTGGCCGTCAGCATCTTGCAGCAGATACGTGCGGTTGCCATGCAGCACGCCAGGGCTGCCTTGGGTCAGGGAGGCCGCGTGGCGCCCGGTATCGAGGCCGTCGCCTGCGGCTTCCACGCCAATCAGCTGCACGGCCCGATCGTCGAGATACGGGTAAAAGATGCCCATCGCGTTCGAGCCACCGCCGACACAGGCAATCACCGCATCAGGCTGACGTCCCACCATTTCGGGCATTTGCACCTTGCATTCGTCACCGATCACGCGCTGAAAATCGCGCACCATCATCGGGTACGGATGAGGGCCGGCGACGGTGCCAATAATGTAGAAGGTGTTTTCGACGTGCGTGACCCAATCGCGCATGGCTTCGTTGAGCGCGTCCTTGAGCGTGCGCGAGCCGGATTCGACCGGCACGACGGTCGCGCCCAGCAGCTTCATCCGGTAGACGTTGGCCGCCTGCCGCTGCACATCCTCGGCGCCCATGTACACCACGCATTCCATGCCAAAACGCGCGGCAATGGTGGCCGTTGCCACGCCGTGCTGGCCCGCGCCGGTTTCCGCGATCACGCGTGGCTTGCCCATGCGCCGCGCCAGCAATGCCTGGCCGATCACGTTGTTCACCTTGTGCGCGCCGGTGTGATTCAGGTCTTCGCGTTTTAAAAACACTTGCGCGCCGCCCAGCATGTCGCTCCAGCGCCGGGCATGGTAGATGGGCGATGGACGGCCCACAAAATGCTTTAACTCGTAGTGATATTCGGCGATAAAGTCAGGATCGTGCTGATATTTTTCGTAACTGGCACGTAACTCGTCGAGCGCGTGAACCAGCGTTTCAGCCACGAAAACGCCACCATACTGGCCAAAATGGCCGTGCTGATCGGGGAGGTTGTACATAAGAAGCTCATCTCAGTGGGTCAAGCCTCGCGGCTTCACCTGAATTTAATCCGCATCCGCCGCGCGCACCGCGCGCACAAATGCCGCCATCCGGGCGTGATCCTTCACGCCTTTGGCGCCCGGTACCTCGATGCCGCTTGAGACATCGACCGCATACGGACGCACGCGATGAATCGCTTCACTGACGTTCTGTGCGTTCAACCCACCACTCAAAACGGCCCGAGGCGCGAGTTCTGCTGGAATAAGTGACCAATCGAAGACCTTCCCGCCGCCGCCATAGCCTTCGACATGGGTGTCGAACAAAAGACCGCTGGCAGCGGAATAGTTAAGCGCGGATTCTAACAAATCGGTTTGCCGGGTATCGGCTGCAACGCGTAACGCACGCAGCCAGGGCAAACCGGCGAGGCCCGCCAGCGACGCGCATTGCGCCGGCGTCTCGTCGCCGTGGAACTGCAAAAGAGTCAGCGGAACGCTCGACGTCACTTCCTTGAGCCATGCAGGCGTGGCATTCACAAAAAGCCCTACCACGGCAACAAACGGCGGCACGTCGCGCACCAGTTCGCGCGCCCGGGCAAGATCCAGCGCACGCGGGCTGGGGGATAGAACACAAGACCAATAGCGTCAGCGCCCAGTTCGACGGCGCAGGCCACGTCAGCGGGCTGTGACAGGCCGCACAGCTTGATGCGCGTGCGCCGTGGCAACGGGTCGGATGAGGGGGTTTCAGGTGAATTCATCATGAGGATGAGGCAGGGTCGCTCCAGACCGCGCTCCACGGCACGCTCGTCAAGGTGGCCGCCGGAACCGGGAATATTTCAGGATAGCGGACCTGCGCGAGATATAGGCCATCGGGCATGAACGTGGGCGCCGCCAGACGCCGCTCGCGGCTCTCCAGCACCTCGGCCAGCCATTCAACGGGATAGCGTCCGCGCCCCACCGCGATGAGGCAACCCATCAGGTTGCGCACCATGTGATGCAGGAACGCATTCGCGCGAAAACGAAAATGAATGAAATTGCCGTGTTGCCGGATATCGATCTGGTGCACATGCTTGAGCGGGGTTTTCGCCTGACATTGGGACGAGCGAAACGCCGAAAAATCATGCGTTCCAATCAGGCAGGCGGCGGCTTGCCGCATCGCATCGAGTTCGAGCGGCGTATGCACCCAGCCAGCCTGCCCCGCAAGCATCGCGGAGCGCACCGGGCTGACATGCAGCACATAGAAATACGTGCGCTCAAAGGCGGAAAAACGCGCGTGAAAGGGCTCAGGCATGGGCCTCGCCCATTGCACGGCAATGGCTTGCGGCAAGAACGCATTCGTGCCACGCACCCAGGAGAATTCCGTGCGCTCCAGCTCAGTGTCGAGGTGAACCACTTGCCCAAGACCATGCACGCCGGTGTCGGTGCGGCCCGCCACGACTGTTTTCAAGGGCATTTGCGCAAACGTGGACAACGCGCGTTCCAGCTCGTCTTGCACCGTGCCGCCCTCGCGCTGCGATTGCCAGCCGCGAAACGGCCGGCCATCGTACTGAACCCCGAGCGCAAGCCGCATCACGCGTGGGGCTCGAGCGTCGCCAGCAACGCATAGGCGTCTTCGCGCGTGGGCGCGTCGTTCGCTTCGATCACTTCGTACACCAGCGCCCGCGCGCCCGCCAAGTCGCCCAGTTCGATGTATTCAACTGCCAGATCAAGCTTGTTGCGGGCGATTTTTCCTAAATCTTCTGCGGTGAAGGCAGGCAAGGCATCGACTGGATCGGAAGGCAATTCGAGATCGAAATCGAGATTCAGCACGCCAAAACGCGCGGCACCGAGGCCCGTGATGGCGCCGGAAGCTGGCGCTTCAGAGGCCGATTCGGCGGGCTGGGCACGGGGTGGCAACGGCATGTCGAGGCTGTCCAGCGCTTCAAGCGCCGCCAGCGGGAAACCCATCGGGGGCGTTGCAGCCGGTGCGGTTTGCGTTACGGGACCGGCGGGCTCGGTGGCAGCAGTGGCATCGGTTGGGCCGGCTTCGGAGGCCGCGCTTTGTTCTGCGTTTGCATCAACCTCTTGCGCTTGTGCCAAGGGTACCAGGGGCACAGATGGCGTATGGACGGCTTCAGCGACGACGGGCCCGGGTTGTTCGATAGCCTCTTGAGCCGCCTCGAATCCCTGGGTGGCGGGGGCGTTAAAGGCTTCGGGGGCAGCGGATTCCGCATTCGGCTCGAAGTCCGCCGATATGCCTTCCAGCGACAGGCTGGCATGCGTTTCCATATTTGCCCGTGGATCGGGGGTGAAGTCCATCTCTGTCGACGTAGTGGCCGTAGTGGCTCCCGCGGCATGAGGCCCGGCGCCTGACGGACCCTCCGCTGCCTCCGTCCCGCTTGCCTCATCGGACGGTACGGTCTGCCTTGCCACCGCTGCACCGGCCAGCACAGCAGACGTGCCCGAAGCCGCCTCATTCCATTTCGGCGCATCGTGCTGAGCGTCGTCCATGACTGGCTGCCCGGCTGCTGCCCGTTTACGCCGCCGGCGCAGCAGCAGGATCAGCAGCAGTAAAACGACCAGCAGGCCCACCACGCCGCCGATCAATGCGGTGTGGTGATGCCTTCTCGGGATGCCAGCCCGGTCCAGCATCCGGTGGGCCACCGTAGCCGCGGTCGCACTCGTCGCACTCGTCGCACTCGTCACCGCCCGTGCCGGAGCGGCCTGGGCAAGCGCGGGGGCGGCAGGCGGCTTCGCGCCGATGCCGTGCTTGTGCAACTCCATCAACACGCGATTTTTTATCTCCAGCAACTGCTGCAGGCTCGAAACCTTCGGCTGCACGGGCTTGTCCGCAGGAACGCCGGAAACGGCTGGAGCTGAAGCTGGAGCTGGAGCTGAGGAAGCGGCTGGAGCCGCGACAACGGGTGCCGCCACCGGTGCGGGAGCAGCCGCTGCGCTTGCGGCTAGCTCGTCCTTTAGTGGGCGGACAGCGCCGCTCCAGACATGGGCACTAGCACCAGGCTGGACGTTTGGGGTTGACAAGGCGGGCTGGGGAGAACGCGCTATAGAGGCAGAGGCAGCCGCTGGTTGCGAGGCGGCGGCCTTCGCCGCTGCGGCAAAAGCCGCCACAGGTGTCGAAGCCGCTGGAGGCCACACCAGCTCCGGTGTTGCCATGCCGCTGCTTGCGGCGCTCGTCGGGCTCGCTAGCACGGTGTTTGCAGTACGTGCCGTGCTTGCGGCCCTTACCGCTGACGCAGCACCAGGAGGGCGCATCGCCGTCTGAGCTACCACCGGTGCGCCAACCGTCAGATGAGGCTTCGTTGCAGCAGCAGCCTCTGCTTTTTTCCCGCTCGCCGCGGCAATCGTCCTGCCCGCTGCATCGAGCGCGGGCACGTTCAGCACCGCGCCAATCTTCACGCGATTCAGATCGCCCTTCATGAAGGCTTTCGGATTAGCCTCGAATAACGCTCGGGACGCTCGCAACAACACTGCTGGATCACTCGACTGGGTCACGAGCGCGGCCACATCATTGAGCGATTCGCCTTCGCCAATCGTGTAATGCGTCACGCGCTCACGAACGTCAGGAGCAGAAGCGCTTGCCGCCTGCGCCACATCAGGCTGAGCCCATGCGGCACCCGTTCCAGCCATTAAACAGGCTGTCAAAAATGCAGCGGATAACCGGCAGACACGACGCCCGGAAGTGAATGGAATAAAAATGGGTCGAACAATCATCGAAATCCTTGGCGCGTCAGCGCGCAGCTCTCGTTTGCAATGGAATTTGGGGAGACAGGATTATCGAACACATAAAAAAAGCGCCGCTCAATAAGCGACGCTTTTGGTTCTCTACTCTATGCGCCGTACCGTAACCGCGCAGTTTACTTTACTTATCCAATAAAATGCGCAGCATCCGACGCAGCGGCTCGGCCGCGCCCCATAAGAGCTGGTCGCCCACCGTGAAGGCCGACAGATACTCGCCGCCCATCGCCAGCTTGCGCACCCGCCCAACCGGCACCGTGAGCGTACCGGTCACCACCGCGGGCGACAGCTCGCGCAAGGTAGCCTCGCGTTCGTTCGGCACGACTTTGACCCAATCGTTAGCGGACGCAAGGATGCTGTTGACTTCGTCAAGCGGCACGTCTTTTTTGAGCTTGATGGTCAATGCCTGCGAATGGCAACGCATCGCGCCAATGCGCACGCATAGGCCATCGACGGGGATCGAGCCCGGCTCGCCCATGGCGGGCTTGCCCAGAATCTTGTTGGTTTCCGCCCCGCCTTTCCATTCTTCTTTCGAGGTGCCGTTACCCAGATCCTTGTCGATCCAGGGAATCAGCGAGCCCGCCAGCGGCACGCCAAAGTGATCGACGGGCATGCGCTCGCTGTTCATGGCGGCCAGCACGCGGCGATCGATATCGAGAATGGCCGAGGAAGGATCGGCCAGATCTTCTTTCGCCGCGCCATACAGCGTGCTCATTTGCTGCAGCAACTCACGCATGTTCTGCGCGCCCGCGCCCGAGGCGGCCTGATAAGTCATCGCGGTAATCCAGTCCACGAGGTTCTCGCGGAACAGACCGCCCAGCGCCATCAGCATCAGGCTGACGGTGCAGTTGCCACCGATGAAATTTTTCTGCCCTTTAAGCAGCGCGTTTTTGATGACGTCGTGATTAACCGGGTCAAGAATGATGATGGCATCGTCCTGCATACGCAGCGCTGACGCCGCGTCGATCCAGTAGCCGTTCCAGCCCGCCGCGCGCAATTGCGGAAACACCGCGCTAGTGTAATCACCGCCCTGGCACGAAATAATGGCATCGCACTTTTTCAGCGCGTCGATGCTCATCGCATCCTTGAGCCTGGTCTCGTTTTTGGCGAATGCGGGGGCCTCGCCACCTGTATTGCTGGTGCTGAAAAACACCGGTTCGATCAGATCGAAATCACCTTCCTGCTGCATGCGCTGCATCAGGACGCTGCCGACCATACCGCGCCAACCCACGAGACCTACGTTCATGACTTCATACCCTTCGAGTGGAAACTCTTCCCCGCTACTTTGTCCGGCGTGGCCGCGCGGGGAAGACAGGCGGGCACGATGGACGATCAGCGCGTGATCGTTTTCGGGGTAATCGTTTTGCTGGAGATTACGAAAATAACGGATTGGGCGAGCTCAGTGGCACGGGCAACTTGGCCGTGAACACCGGAAACCAGAGAAATAAAAACCATTTTCGCCATTGCTTTTCGCCGTTGCGGCAGTTTACACGAAAACCCGATTTAAACGATTTATCCCGTTAAATCTGGGTGAATTGTCTGCTTTTAGGTGCAATTCCCCAGATCAAACCAGAGCGGCCCGTTACAGCGCCGCGACGACGGCGTCACCCATCGCCACTGTGCCGACTTGCTGGCAACCCGGCGTCAGGATGTCGCCCGTGCGGTAACCCTGCTCCAGCACCTTTTGCACTGCTTGCTCGATGCGCTGCGCCTGTTCCGGACGATTCAGCGAATAACGCAGCATCATCGCAGCCGACAGGATGGTGGCAAGCGGATTGGCCACACCCTTGCCCGCGATATCGGGTGCGGAACCATGCGAAGGCTCGTACAGGCCCTTGTTGTTGCGGTCCAGCGAGGCCGACGGCAGCATGCCAATCGAGCCCGTCAACATCGCGGCTTCGTCCGACAAGATATCGCCGAACATATTGCCCGTGACGATCACATCGAATGATTTTGGCGCCTTGACCAGTTGCATCGCGGCGTTATCGACATACATGTGCGACAGCTCGACATCCGGATACGCTTTGGCGACGTCGATCATCACGTCCCGCCAGAATTGCGAAGTTTCGAGCACGTTCGCCTTGTCGACCGAGGTCAGTTTTTTGTCCCGCTTTTGCGCCGCCTGAAACGCGACATGTGCAATGCGGCGCACTTCGGGCTCCGCATAACGCATCGTGTCAAAGCCTTCCTTCTCGCCCTGAAACAGGCCATCCGGCGCTTCGCGCACGCCGCGCGGCGCGCCGAAATAGATATCGCCGTTCAGCTCGCGCACGATCAGGATGTCGAGCCCCGAGACGATCTCGGCTTTGAGCGACGAAGCGCCCGTGAGTTGGGGATAGCAGATGGCCGGACGCAGGTTGGCGAACAGCTGCAAATGGCGACGCAAGCCCAGAATGGCCTGCTCCGGGCGCAACGCCCGTTCCAGAGAATCGTATTTCCAGTCGCCCACTGCGCCAAAAAGGATCGCATCAGCGCTTTGGGCCAGCGCCAGCGTGGCGTCAGGCAACGGATGCCCGCTGGCCTCATATCCCGCGCCACCGACCGGCGCCTGTTCGAGTTCAAACTTTTCGTCGAGGGCGTTCAGCACCTTGACGGCTTCGTTGATGATTTCTGGACCGATGCCGTCACCCGGCAACACTGCGATCTTCATGCGAGATTCCCTGGAAAAATTGTCTGAATGCCTGAGCGCCAGGCTTAATTGATGCTTTAGCCGACGAGGCGACGGTCAAGCCAAGGCTGCTTGATCAGCCGCTCGGCCTCGAACTGGCGAATCTTGTCAGCGTGACGCAATGTCAAACCAATATCATCGAACCCGTTCAACAGGCAGTATTTTCTGAATGCCGCGACTTCAAACGGGTATTCAGCACTGCCGCTGGTGGTACGCACCACTTGGGCTTCGAGATCGATGGTCAGTTGATAACCATTGAACGCGCTGGTTTCGTTGAACAGATGATCGACTTGCTGCTCGCTCAACACGATGGGCAACAGGCCGTTCTTGAAACAGTTGTTGTAGAAAATATCGGCGAAACTGGGCGCGATCAACGCGCGAAACCCATATTGCTGCAACGCCCATGGCGCATGCTCGCGCGAGCTGCCGCAACCGAAGTTTTTGCGCGCCAGCAGTACGGAGGCACCCTGATAACGGGGCTGGTTCAGAACGAAATCGGGATTGAGTGGCCGCTTCGAGTTGTCCTGGCCGGGTTCGCCGTGATCGAGATAACGCCATTCGTCGAAGGCGTTAGGGCCGAAACCCGTGCGTTTGATCGACTTCAGAAACTGCTTCGGAATGATCGCATCCGTATCGACGTTTTCACGATCGAGCGGAGCGACGATGCCCGTGTGTACGATGAATTTATCCATGACGTGGAGTGCCTGTTCAAAGCGAGTTGCAGCCTGTTGCGAAAGCGCGAACCCGCAAAAAGATAAGCTGCAAATGAGCGGATTAATCTGCCGTATTACTGATCGAGTTACCGAGATGCTGCAGGTCCTGGCCGATGCCATGCACCGTGTGGCAACCGGCCAGGCCCGCCAGCGCCAATGCCAGTGTCACCACGGCCAAAGCGCGCGGCCCGGTACGGCGCAGCAATGTCAAACCATCGAAGTTCATCATGGCGGCTTACCCAAGTTTGCGAATATCGACGAAATGCCCTTCAATCGCGGCGGCGGCGGCCATGGCAGGGCTCACGAGATGGGTCCGGCCACCGGCGCCCTGACGCCCTTCGAAATTGCGGTTTGACGTGGAAGCGCAACGCTCGCCGGGCTCGAGCCGGTCCGCATTCATCGCCAGACACATCGAACATCCCGGCTCACGCCATTCGAACCCGGCATCGGTAAAAATTTTATCGAGCCCTTCGCGCTCGGCCTGCGCCTTGACGAGGCCCGAGCCTGGCACCACCAGCGCCAGCTGGATATTCGGCGCGAGCTTGCGGCCCAACTTTTTCACGACATAGGCCGCCGCGCGCAAATCTTCGATGCGCGCATTCGTGCATGAGCCAATAAAAATCTTGTCGAGCTGAATGGATTCGATCGGCACGTTCGGCGAGAGCGCCATGTACTGCAAGGCGCGCTCCATCGCATTGCGCTTGACCGCGTCTTTCTCGCGCTCTGGATCAGGCACGCGGCCATCAATTGAAGCCACCATTTCGGGCGATGTACCCCATGTGACCTGCGGCACGATATCCGCGGCATCGAGTTCGACCACGCGATCGAACGTGGCACCCGCATCTGACTTGAACTGCTTCCAGTATTCGACGGCATGCTGCCATTCAACCCCTTCGGGCGAGAAGGGCCGGTCTTTCAGATAGTTGAGGGTGGTTTCGTCAACCGCGACCATCCCGGCGCGGGCGCCGGCTTCGATCGCCATGTTGCACACCGTCATCCGGCCTTCCATGCTCAGCGCGCGAATGGTCGAGCCGCCGAACTCGATGGCATAGCCCGTGCCGCCCGCGGTGCCGATCTTGCCGATAATGGCCAGCACGATGTCTTTTGCGGTGCAGCCACGAGGCAACAGCCCTTCGACCTGCACCAGCATGTTTTTGCTCTTTTTTTGCAGCAGCGTTTGCGTGGCCAGCACATGCTCGACTTCCGAGGTCCCGATGCCATGCGCCAATGCGCCAAATGCGCCGTGCGTGGAAGTATGGGAATCGCCACAGACAATCGTCATGCCAGGCAGCGTCGCGCCCTGCTCCGGCCCGATGATGTGGACGATGCCCTGGCGCCTGTCGTTCATCTTGAACTGCGTGATACCGAACGCGTCGCAATTGGCATCGAGCGTATCGACCTGCAGTTTGGAGACGGCGTCAGCAATACCGTGGCTGCGGTCGGTGGTGGGGACATTGTGATCGGACACCGCGAGATTCGCGCTGATGCGCCAGACCGGGCGCCCTGCCAGCCGCAGGCCTTCGAACGCCTGCGGGCTGGTGACTTCATGCAGCAAATGACGGTCGATATACAGCAGCGTGGTGCCATCTTCTTCTGTGTGGACCACGTGGGAATCCCACAATTTGTCGTAGAGCGTTTGGGCCATGGTATGCAGGGGAGCAAGAAAAGTAGTTACCACTACGGGCAATTTGTATGCAGGCGATTATGCCATGCGAGTGCTTTCCTTGCGCATCAAAAACAGGAAAAACCGATAAAAAACAGGGAGTTGGGTGGTAGTTTCAATACCTGTACCGGGATTACCCGGGAAGGGACATGCTGTGATATTCGCCGTATTTTCCGCTTGAGATCATGAGGAAAAATTATTTTAAATATTTTTATCGCCTCATTCTTTATAATCAGAGAACTCCCAAAATGCAAAACGGTTGATTTTTTCGGCAATGGTGGCCCAGTCATCGCCTGTGCATGATCCAACCTTCTCCTTGATTATCAGCATGATTTTTCCCAGTTATATTCAAAAACAATCAACATTCCAGAACCAAAAACAGCGAGTTTCCAGTATTCGTTTTGCCGCAGCCACTCTGGCGTGCAAATAGTTAACTGGAACATATCCGAGCCAAGACTATCTTCCATTCCTATAAATAGCGTTACGGCAAACATGAAGCATTTTTCATCTTCCGGAACATAATCTTAGAGATCAACATCTATATCAGTTGAATTTACTTTCCCTTTAATTACCGCCTTCATCGCAAAACTCCTATGGCAATATATTTAAATGGCCATTGTTTAAATATATTCCTTTAGGCTCATAGCTCGATTCCCATACTGTCCATTCCTGACTACCCAGATGGCCCATTAACAATCCGCTGTGATTTAAT
Source organism: Paraburkholderia hayleyella (assembly GCF_009455685.1). Classification (NCBI taxonomy): domain Bacteria; kingdom Pseudomonadati; phylum Pseudomonadota; class Betaproteobacteria; order Burkholderiales; family Burkholderiaceae; genus Paraburkholderia; species Paraburkholderia hayleyella. Next base: position 710,001 of record NZ_QPES01000002.1, read on the forward strand.
CAATCTCCATCAACCCAATACGCCAGACGGCAAAGCGCCCCAGCCATTAAACCCGGCTGGGGCGCTTTGAAATTTGAAACCTGAAAGTTATGGGCCCCACTGGGCCTGGCACCTGAGCCTGACTAACGATCCTAGCGTTGCGCCAGTGGCTTGGCTTTGCGTGGTGTCTCGCCAATAAACAACTGACGTGGACGGCCAATTTTTTGCTCGGGGTCCGCGATCATCTCGTTCCACTGCGCAATCCAGCCCACCGTGCGGGCCATTGCAAAAATGCAGGTGAACATTGAAGTCGGAATACCCAATGCGCGCTGCACGATGCCCGAGTAAAAATCAACGTTCGGATACAGCTTGCGCGAGACAAAATATTCGTCTTCCAGCGCGATTTTTTCGAGTGCCATCGCCAGCTTGAACAGCGGATCGTCATGCAGACCCAGCTCCTCCAGCACTTCGTGGCAAGTTTCACGCATCAGCTTGGCGCGCGGATCGTAGTTCTTGTACACGCGATGGCCAAAGCCCATCAGCTTCACACCGGAGTTCTTGTCCTTCACCTGCTTGATGAACTCAGGAATGTGATCGACCGTGCCGATTTCTTCCAGCATGTTCAACGCCGCTTCGTTCGCGCCGCCATGGGCCGGACCCCACAAACACGCAATCCCTGCTGCGATACAGGCAAACGGATTAGCCCCCGATGAACCGGCCAGGCGAACCGTCGACGTCGACGCATTTTGCTCATGATCGGCATGCAGGATCAGGATGCGATCCAGCGCGCGCACCAGCACGTCGTTGATCTTGTACTCTTCGCACGGATTCGAGAACATCATGTGCATGAAGTTCGCGCTGTACGACAGGTTGTTCTTCGGATAAGCAAACGGCTGGCCGGTGCTGTACTTGTAGGCCATCGCCACCAGCGTCGGCAGCTTGGCGATCATGCGGATGGCCGAGACATCGCGGTGACGCGGGTTATTGATATCGAGCGAATCGTGATAAAACGCCGACAGCGCGCCCACAGCCGCCACCAGAATCGCCATCGGATGCGCGTCGCGGCGGAAACCCCGGAAGAAGAAATGCATCTGCTCATGCACCATCGTGTGCTTCGTGACGGTGTCGACGAATTCTTTTTTCTGCGCCTGAGTGGGCAGCTCGCCCTTCAGCAGCAAATAACAGGTCTCAAGAAAATCGGCGTTTTGTGCGAGGTCATCGATCGGGTAACCGCGATACAGCAACTCGCCCTTATCGCCATCAATATAGGTAATCGCGGAATTACACGCCGCCGTCGACATGAAGCCCGGATCGTAAGTGAACTTGCCAGTCTGGCCGTACAACTTGCGGATGTCGATGACATCCGGACCCAGCGTGCCCTTGTAGATCGGCATTTCAACGCTCGGCGAATTGTCGCTGAACGATAGTGTGGCTTTAACATCTGACGGGGTCATAGCACATCCTCAATCGAAGTAGGAACACAGGGTTTCGATAATCCACACGCCTCAAGCGACGAACCTGGACTGGCCATGCCAGCATGGGTGTCAAACGGCCCGCAGCAGCGCCAGTACCCGCGAAACATCCGCGTTGCCCGCTAGCGCGTCTTGCGGCTCAGTGCGCGCAAGCAGCAAATCCATCAGGTCGTTATCACTCAGGTCGAGCAAGTGCGTGAGTGCACCAACATCGGCATCGCTGAGGTCATGTTCATATCGGCTGAAAAAACGCTCGAAAATCAGATCGTTTTCCAGCAAGCCACGTCGCGCACGCCAGCGAAGGCGCGCGCGGCGAAGAGGGTCGGACTGATGCGTAGCAGAGCCCATATCAGACCGCGCGTCGAACCATCAATTCCTTGATTTTGCCGATGGCCTTGGTCGGATTGAGACCCTTCGGGCACACTTCGACACAGTTCATGATGGTGTGGCAACGGAACAGGCGGTAAGGGTCTTCGAGGTTATCAAGGCGCTCGCCCGTTGCCTCATCGCGGCTATCCGCGATAAAGCGGTATGCCTGCAGCAAGCCTGCCGGGCCGACAAACTTGTCCGGGTTCCACCAGAAGCTCGGGCAAGAGGTCGAGCAGCTCGCGCACAAAATACATTCGTACAGGCCATCAAGCTCGTCGCGCTCTTCAGGGGACTGCAAACGCTCTTTTTCAGGGGGCGGCGTGTCGTTGATCAGATACGGCTTGATCGAGTGGTACTGGTTGAAGAACTGCGTGAAATCGCAGATCAGATCGCGCACCACCGGCAAGCCCGGCAACGGACGCAGCACGATCTTGTGCGGCAGGTCGTTGAGGTTGGTCAGACAGGCCAGACCATTCTTGCCGTTAATGTTCATCGCGTCCGAGCCGCATACGCCTTCGCGGCATGAACGGCGGAACGACAGGGTTTCGTCGATCGCTTTCAGTTTGACAATCGCATCAAGCAGCATGCGTTCGTGCGAATCGAGGTCGATCTCATACGTTTGCATGCGCGGCGCTGCGTCCTTGTCCGGATCGTAGCGGTAAATTTCAAAAATTCGCTTGGCCATTTTTCAGTCCTTTGACGTGTGCCTTAGAAGGTCCGCTCTTTCGGCGGCACCGATTCGACGGTAAGCGGTTGCATGCGAACCGGCTTGTAATCGAGGCGATTGCCTTCACGGAACCACAATGTATGGCGCAGCCAGTTTTCGTCATCGCGGTGGTCATAATCGCTTTGCGCGTGCGCGCCGCGGCTTTCCTTGCGTGCTTCGGCGGAAACCATTGTGGCGTTGGCCACTTCGCACAGGTTCGCCACTTCGAGCGCTTCAACAAGGGCCGTATTGAAGACCTGCGATTTGTCTTTCAGATGAATGTTGTCCACTCGCGCGGTGATCTCACGGATCTTCTCCACGCCCTCGGACAGCAGCTTCGAAGTACGGAACACGCCTGCGTGCGCCTGCATCGACGCACGGATATCGTTCGCTATGTTTTGCGAGTACTCGCCCGAGGTCGACTGTTTCAGCCTGTCGAGACGCGCCAGCGCGAAATCGGCCGCGTCAGCCGGCAAAGGCTTGTGTTCCTTGATGTCCTGCACATGCTTGACGATGTGATTGCCCGCGGCGCGGCCAAACACGACGAGATCGAGCAGCGAATTCGTTCCAAGGCGGTTAGCCCCGTGAACCGATACGCACGAGCATTCGCCCACGGCATAAAAGCCGTTAATCGGATCGTCATGACCCTTCGGCGTACCCACCACCTGGCCATGCATATTGGTCGGAATACCGCCCATCTGATAGTGGATGGTAGGCACGACCGGGATCGGCTCTTTAATGCAATCGACGTTGGCGAACTTCAGCGCGATTTCGCGGATGGACGGCAGACGCTTCATGATGATGTCCGCGCCGATATGCGACAGATCGAGCAGCACGTGATCCTTTTTCGGACCTACGCCACGGCCTTCCTTGATTTCCTGGTCCATCGAGCGCGAAACGAAATCGCGCGGCGCCAGATCCTTCAGCGTGGGCGCATAGCGCTCCATAAAACGGTCGCCATTGGCATTGCGCAAAATGCCGCCTTCGCCGCGCACGCCTTCGGTAATCAGCACGCCCGCGCCGGCCACGCCGGTTGGGTGGAACTGCCAGAACTCCATGTCCTGCAGCGCCACGCCCGCGCGCGCCGCCATGCCCAAACCGTCGCCGGTATTGATGAACGCATTGGTCGACGCCGCGAAAATCCGCCCGGCGCCGCCCGTGGCGAACAGCGTGGTTTTGCCTTCGAGGATGTAGACGTCGCCCGTTTCCATTTCAAGCGCGGTCACACCGAGCACATCGCCGTCCGCATCGCGGATCAGGTCAAGCGCCATCCACTCAACGAAAAACTGGGTTTTTGCCGCCACATTTTGCTGGTACAGCGTGTGCAACAACGCATGGCCCGTGCGGTCAGCCGCGGCACAGGCGCGCTGCACGGCTTTTTCGCCGTAGTTGGCGGTATGGCCGCCAAACGGGCGCTGGTAAATCGTGCCATCGGCATTGCGGTCGAACGGCATGCCGAAATGCTCAAGCTCATACACCGCATGCGGCGCTTCACGGCACATGAATTCGATCGCGTCCTGATCGCCCAGCCAGTCGGAACCCTTGATCGTGTCGTAGAAGTGGTAGTGCCAGTTGTCTTCGCTCATGTTGCCGAGCGAGGCGCCAATGCCACCTTGCGCGGCGACGGTATGCGAGCGGGTGGGGAACACCTTGGACAGCACGCACACCGACAGGCCTGCGCGAGCCAGTTGCAGCGAAGCGCGCATGCCTGAGCCGCCCGCGCCAACGATCACCACGTCGAAACGGCGACGCGGCAGAGTATGTTTGATTGCAGCCATGCTTTTAAACTCTCCAGAGAATCTGCGCGGCGTAGCCCGCACAAGCGAGCAGCCAGACGATCGTCAGCGCCTGAAGGATCAGGCGCAAGCTCACGGGCTTCACGTAATCCATCCAGATATCGCGCACACCCACCCACGCGTGATAGAACAGCGCGAGCAGGGTGACGAACGTCGCCAGCTTCATCCACTCCAGCGCGAAGATCGACGCCCAGCCATCGTATGAAAACGCCTTGGCACAAAAGAACCACGCCAGCAGGATCACGGTGTAGATCGCCATGATGCAGGCGGTGACACGCTGCGCGAGCCAGTCGCGCAGGCCGTAATGGGCGCCGACGACGAGACGCTTCGGACCGATTCGGTTATTGGCTGCCATTTTTTAGAATGCTCCGAACAGTTTTGCGGCGAACGCGATCGTGAGAAGCGACGAGACGCTCAGAACGACGATGGAGCTTTGTTTGCCACCTTTTTTGCTCACGCCGAAGTGCATGTCCATCACCAGGTGACGGATTCCCGCGCAGAAGTGAAACAGGAAAGCCCACGCCAGAACGAGCGTGATGAGCTTGACCAGCGTATTGGAGAGAAGCGCCCGGAACATTTCGAAACTGATTTCGGATGTCAGGCTTTGATCGAAGAGATACAGCAGGAACGGCAGAAACACGAACAGCAACGCACCACTGATCCGGTGCAGGATCGACACGCGTACCGCGAGAGGCAGGCGGTATGCCGTCAAGATTTGACCGAGACCGATGTTCCGGTACTCCGGCCTCGGTTTTTTTACGGCTTCAGCCATACTAGACCCCTACAATGTAGTAACACTAATCCGCGATTTTAGCGCTTTTTTATATCGCGTTGCAGCGAAACGCGGCCCTGACCCTTTACAAAACACGCAACAATGCTGTTTTTATGCCGTTTTACGTTCATGCGGACTGTTTTATCCAATCTTGACCAACCTTGATTCAACCGCCTCCCGCCCGGATGCCATCAACTCAGGTCATTCTGGTAGTGGTAACCGGTGGTGACATACCAGCCACGCCTCACCTCGACAGGCCGGTCGCCATAAGTATACGAAACACGCTCAACGGACAGCAGCGGAAACCCCGGCGCCACCCGCAGATGCACGGCCACCGCCGGATCAGCGGCGACGGCGCGGATTTTTTCCGAGGCGCGAATCATGCGCGTACCGAATTCGGTTTCGAACATCGCATAGAGCGGGCCTTTATATTCGGCTAGCCGCTCTAGCGTCAGGCCGCGAAACACGCTACCGGGCAGCCAGATTTCATCGAGCACCGTGGTTTCGCCATCGAACTGCAACAAGCGCTTGATCAGCACGACTGGATCGGCAGGCTTCAGGTCCAGTTGCCGGGCGATTTCGGCGGGCGCGCGCAGGCGGCGGCATTCCAGCAGATGGCTGATGTGCGGATGCTCCGCGCCATCATCAGGCAGCAAGCGCAGGAAACGGAATTGCGCACGATCTTCGTTGTGTGTAGCAACGAACGTGCCCTTGCCCTGACGCCGCACCAGCAGGTTGTCGGCCGCAAGCTCGTCGATCGCCTTGCGCACCGTGCCCTGGCTCACCTTGTAACGCACGGCCAGTTCCACCTCACTGGGAATGATTTCACCAGGCTTCCACTCGCCTGACTCCAGGCTCTGGGTGATCAAGCCTTTGATCTGCTGGTACAGCGGACTAAACGTGGGTGAGGCAAGCGAGGCGTGTGACGCCGCGGGCATGGGCTCGCCCGTGGCGTCTGGGGTAGGCGTGATACCCGGTGGGTTCGAAGTCATCCGCGCATTTCATCATGAAGCACCATCTGGCGTCCAGAGTTTTCCCCGCCAAGACTTATGTCTTATATAAGACATAAGATAATGTTGACTTTGTCATCAACGACTCCTACACTCCTTGACGAGCAAGGGTCAGCAGTTGGATCGCCTGTTTTTTTCGGCCCTATTTTTCGCATGTTCACCGTATGTTTTATGGCATTGCGCCCGTCATGTTCCCCTACGGTTTTGTCAAGCACGCGCCAGACCCTCTCCTGTTTTGCTCCAGCCCCACATTGCAGCCCATGCCATGCATGGGTGCACAAGCAGCACGCCCACATTCGCCCCGCTCGCCCCGCTTATTTGTCCCGCTTACTTCATGGCAGTCTTGCCCGCCCCAGCTGGTTTGTCCGGGCGCCGCATGCGGCAGGTTCTGTCGTGTTTCATCAACGCTACGCGTAACGCGCATATAGAATGGCGTTTTTCCTAGCGTCCCACGTATCGTTTCGGAGATTTCTCAATGGCTAAGCCCGCAAAGCGCGTTGCCGTCACTGGCGCCGCAGGTCAAATCGGTTACTCGCTCCTGTTTCGTATCGCCAACGGCGACATGCTCGGCAAAGACCAGCCGGTCATCTTGCAGTTGCTCGACTTGCCGCAAGCGCAGGCCGCTGTCAAAGGCGTCGTGATGGAGCTTGAAGACTGCGCATTTCCGCTGCTCGCCGGCGTTGTTGTCACCGACGATCCCAAGGTTGCCTTCAAGGATGCCGACGTGGCCCTGCTGGTGGGCGCCCGTCCCCGCTCGAAAGGCATGGAGCGCAAAGATCTGCTGTCGGCCAACGCCGAAATTTTCACGGTTCAGGGCAAGGCGCTTAACGCCGTCGCCAGCCGTGACGTCAAGGTGCTGGTTGTCGGCAACCCGGCCAACACCAATGCCTACATCGCCATGAAGTCCGCGCCCGATCTACCCAAGAAAAACTTCACCGCGATGCTGCGCCTCGATCACAACCGCGCGCTGTCGCAACTGGCCGCCAAATCCGGCAAGCCGGTCGCGTCCATCGAAAAACTCGCGGTCTGGGGCAACCACTCGCCGACCATGTATCCCGACTTCCGCGTCGCCACCGTCGAAGGCCAATCGCTCACGCAGCTCATCAACGACGACGAATGGAACCGCAACACGTTCATCCCGACCGTCGGCAAACGCGGCGCCGCCATTATTGAAGCGCGCGGCCTGTCCTCAGCGGCCTCCGCCGCCAATGCGGCCATCGATCACGTTCATGACTGGGTGCTAGGCTCGAATGGCAAATGGGTCACGATGGGCATTCCGTCAGATGGCTCGTATGGCATTCCGGCTGATATCGTGTACGGCGTGCCGGTCACCTGCGAAAACGGCGAATACAAGCGCGTCGAAGGGCTGGAAATCGACGCTTTCTCGCGCGAGAAGATGGACCACACGCTGAACGAATTGCTTGAAGAGCGCGACGGCGTCCAGCATCTGCTGGGCTAACGGCTTGACGCCTGGCGGGCAAGCGGTTCTCCGGCTTTCCCGCCATGGTGTTTACCAGACGGCCAGGCGGTCGGGCACGGCAGCAAATAAGCCGTGCCCCATATAGCCCTCGCACACCTTGTTGCCACTGATCCGAATGCGTTTTGCCCCACGACCGGTTTTATGCGGGTTTCCGCGCTGATCCAGCCGCTCCATGCCATCGGGCTCAAGCGACGCCAAACCCATTCGAATCAGATTTCTCCACTCCCCATCCCTGACGCCGAAGATGCGCGCTCTCACACCCGCCGAAGTGCTGTTTGACGGCGAAGCGCCGCCCGCTCTCCTGCCTGCCTGCGATCACTACGCCGGCAGCGAGAAGCTGATGCTGAAATCGCTCGCGTTGCAGCAGCAGCTCGGCGCGGCCTTCGACGTCACGCTCGATTGCGAAGATGGCGCGCAGGCGGGCCATGAAGCCCGGCATGCCGAACTGGTCGCGTCATTGCTAGACGGCGGGTCCGGCGCAGAAGATCACGGCAACCACGCAAGCGCCAACGCCCGCGCCAGGGGCCGCATCGGCGTGCGCATTCACGATTTCGCCCACCCGCACTGGCGCGACGATGTGCGCCTCATCTTGCGCGCGGCCAGGCGCCCTCCGGCATACATCACGCTGCCCAAGATCGCCAGCGTGCCCGATGCGGCTGAAATGTGCGCCTTCATCGAAGGCACGCGGCGCGAACTGGGTATCGCGCGCCCCATCCCCGTGCAGTTGCTGATCGAAACGCATGGCGCGCTGGCGCAGGTATTCGAGCTTGCGGCGCTGCCTGGTGTCGAAGCCCTGAGCTTCGGCCTGATGGATTTCGTCTCGGCGCATCACGGCGCGATTCCCGCTAGCGCGATGCGCTCGCCGGGCCAGTTCGAGCATCCGCTGGTAGCGCGTGCCAAGCTCAACCTCGCCGCCGCCTGTCACGCCCATGGCAAAACCCCGTCGCACAACGTCACCACCGAAGTGCGCGACATGGACGTCGTGGCCCGCGATGCCGAGCACGCCCGTGACGCCTTCGGCTATACGCGGATGTGGAGCATCCATCCTGCGCAAGTGCCCATCATCGTTGCCGCCTTCGCGCCGCGCGACACGGAAATCACCCTCGCCGCCGACATCCTGCTGGCCGCGCAAGCTGCCCAGTGGGGCCCGATACGCCACGGCGACATCCTGCACGACCGCGCCAGCTATCGCTATTACTGGTCGGTGCTGCGCCGCGCACAAGCCGCAGGCCGCCCCCTGCCAGACGCAACCACGCCGTTCTTCACCACGGTCAACCTGAGCGAGCCATCGACATCATGAGCACGATGAAGCCGTCTTCCGCCGGCGCAGCGTTTCGCGCCGCCGTCGCTGCCGAGACCCCGTTGCAGGTCGTCGGCACCATCAACGCCAACCACGCCCTGCTGGCGCAGCGCGCCGGCTTCAAGGCCCTCTATGTATCGGGCGGCGGCGTCGCCGCGGGCTCGCTCGGCTTGCCGGACCTCGGCATTTCGACGCTGGACGATGTGCTCACCGATGTGCGCCGTATCACCGATGTCTGCGATCTGCCGCTGCTCGTCGATGTCGATACAGGCTTTGGGCCTTCGGCGTTCAATATCGCGCGCACCGTCAAGGCACTGATCAAAGCCGGCGCGGGCGCGATGCATATCGAAGACCAGATCGGCGCCAAACGTTGCGGCCACCGGCCAGGCAAAGCGATCGTCTCGCCAGGGGAAATGGTCGACCGTATCAAGGCCGCCGTCGATGCACGCACCGACCCTGATTTCGTCATCATGGCGCGCACCGATGCGCTCGCGGTCGAAGGCCTGCAAGCCGCGATCGAGCGCGCCGTAGCCTGTGTCGAAGCGGGTGCGGACATGGTGTTTCCTGAAGCCATGACCGAGCTCGGGATGTACCGCCAGTTCGCCCAGGCGGTCCGTGCGCCGGTGCTGGCCAATATCACCGAATTCGGCTCGACGCCGCTCTTTACCGTCGATGAATTGCGCAGCGCGGAGGTCTCGCTGGTGCTCTATCCGCTCTCGGCGTTTCGCGCGATGAACCGCGCCGCCGAAAACGTCTATCACGCGATCCGCCGCGATGGCACGCAGCAGGCGGTCGTGGCGACGATGCAAACGCGCGCCGAACTATATGACAGCATTGGCTATCACGCCTACGAGCAAAAGCTCGATGCGCTGTACAACCCAAAAACGTCCGTGGCAACGACAGGAGATGAACGCAAATGAGTGATTCAAAGGGTTCGAAGGGTTCAGCACAAACCGTAGCAGGCTCGGAGAACACGAGCGGCACCAGCGATAGCGGCGGCTTCAAGCCGAAGAAATCGGTCGCGCTCTCGGGCGTGACGGCAGGCAATACCGCGCTTTGCACTGTCGGCAGAACCGGCAACGATCTGCACTATCGCGGCTATGACATTCTCGATATCGCCGGCGCCTGCGAATTCGAAGAAATCGCTTATTTGCTGATTCACGAAAAACTGCCCACGGCAGCGGAGCTGCATGCCTATAAAGCGCGGCTCAAAGCCTGGCGCGGCTTGCCCGCCAATCTGAAAGCCGCGCTCGAATGGCTTCCCGCCTCCGCTCACCCCATGGACGTGATGCGCACGGGTGTCTCCGTGCTCGGCACCGTGCTGCCCGAAAAAGACGATCACAACCTGTCCGGCGCGCGTGATATCGCAGACCGGCTGATCGCCTCGCTCGGCTCGATGCTGCTGTACTGGTATCACTATTCGCACAATGGCCGGCGCATCGAGGTCGAAACCGACGACGATTCAACCGGCGGCCACTTCCTGCATCTGCTGCATGGCACAGCGCCCAGCGCGTCCTGGGTCAAGGCGATGCATACCTCGCTCAACCTGTACGCCGAACACGAATTCAACGCGTCCACTTTTACGGGCCGTGTCATCGCCGGCACGGGCGCCGACATGTATTCGGCCATCACCGGCGCCATCGGCGCACTGCGTGGCCCCAAGCATGGCGGTGCCAACGAAGTCGCCTTCGAGATCCAGTCGCGCTACACCACGCCCGATGAGGCCGAAGCCGATATCCGCCAGCGTGTGCAGAACAAGGAAGTCGTGATCGGTTTCGGCCATCCGGTGTATACGATTGCCGATCCGCGCAACAAGGTCATCAAGGAAGTGGCCCGCACGCTCTCACAAGAAGCCGGTAACCCGAAACTCTTCGACATCGCCGAACGCCTCGAACAGGTGATGTGGGACGCCAAAAAAATGTTTCCCAATCTCGACTGGTTCAGCGCGGTGTCCTATCACCAGATGGGCGTGCCGACCGCCATGTTCACGCCGCTCTTCGTGATCGCGCGGACAGCAGGCTGGAGCGCCCATGTCATCGAACAGCGCATCGATAACAAGATCATTCGTCCAGCCGCGCATTACACGGGCCCGGAAAATTTAAAGTTCGTGCCATTAAATAAGCGAAAATAGCGCCCGCCGCCTGCCTCGAGCAAGCGGCCCGCTTATTTTTCATGGCTGTCTGGCACGCCACTTCCGTCTCTCAACGATTGAACGATTAACGAAAGGTCTTTTCATGAAAAAACTGCTAGTTGCCGCCTTGGCGGGGACGCTGTCCGCCACGATGCTCATCGCCATGCCCGGCGCCTTCGCCCAGGGCACAACCCATGCGCCGGCTAAAGCCACGGCGAAAAAAGCCACGCCCAAGGCACCAGCGCCCAGAAAACGGCTCATCAAGCGCAAGGTCGATCCCGCCAAGGCCGCGATAGTCGATCCGGTGCTGGAAGGCTCGGAAAAATGGTCCTGCAAGGAAGGGCTGGCCTTCGAGCTCAAAGGCGACATGAAACGCGACCAGATCGTCACGGTCCACTGGGGCAACAAGAACTATCATCTGCCACGCCAGAGCACGACCACCGGCGCCGACCGGTTCCACGATCTGGCGAGCGGCATGGACCTCGTCGTGATCCCAACCAAGGCGATGCTGTTCTCGGATAAAGACAGCGCCCGTCTCGCCGACGAATGCCAGACACTCGCCATGCGGCAAGGCGCACCGGCACCGACGCAATCGAACGCGATCGATAAAAACAGCAACTGATTTCATCGTTTTTCTTTTTCAGGAAGCCTCGATGTCCGCACCTATCTCCAATGTCCGGCCTGAACCTGACTCCGTCCTGGCCGATATCGTCGATTACGTCCTGCATTATTCAGTAGACAGCACGCTCGCACTCGAAACCGCGCGCAACTGTCTGATCGATACGCTTGGCTGCGGACTCGAGGCCCTCACCTATCCGGCCTGCACCAAGCTGCTTGGGCCGATCGTGCCGGGCACGATCGTGCCGCACGGCGCGAAGGTGCCCGGCACGTCGTTTCAGCTTGACCCTGTGCAGGCGGCCTTCAACATTGGCGCGATGATCCGCTGGCTGGATTTCAACGATACCTGGCTGGCCGCTGAATGGGGCCACCCGTCGGACAATCTCGGCGGCATTCTCGCCACCGCCGACTGGCTGTCGCGCACGGCCGTCGCGGCAGGCAAAGCGCCGCTGACCATGAAGGACGTGCTGGTCGGCATGGTCAAGGCGCACGAAATTCAAGGCTGCATCGCGCTTGAAAACTCCTTCAACAAGGTTGGGCTGGATCACGTGCTGCTGGTCAAGCTGGCCTCCACGGCCGTGGTCGGCCAGATGCTGGGCCTCACGCGCGACGAGCTGATCAATGCGGTGTCGCTGGCCTTTGTCGACGGTCATGCGCTGCGCACCTACCGCCACGCGCCCAACACCGGTTCGCGCAAATCCTGGGCCGCGGGCGACGCGACCTCGCGCGCGGTGCGTCTCGCGCTCATCGCCAAAACCGGCGAGATGGGTTATCCATCGGTGCTGAGCGCCAAAACCTGGGGCTTCTACGATGTGCTGTTCAAGGGCAAGCCGTTCGCGTTTCAACGCCCGTATGGCACTTATGTGATGGAAAACGTGCTGTTCAAGATTTCGTTTCCTGCTGAATTCCATTCGCAAACCGCCGTCGAAGCGGCCATGACGCTGCATCAGGCACTGCAGGCGGCAGGCAAATCGGTGGCGGACATCCGCAAGATCACGATCCGCACGCACGAAGCCGCCATTCGTATCATCGATAAAAAAGGCCCGCTGAATAACCCGGCGGACCGCGATCATTGCATCCAGTACATGGTTGCCGTGCCGCTGATTCACGGCCGTTTAACCGCTGCCGATTACGAAGAGGCCATCGCGCAAGACCCGCGTATCGACGCGCTGCGCGAGAAGATCGAATGCGTCGAAGACCCGCAGTTCACACGCGACTATCACGACCCCGAAAAACGTTCGATCGCCAATGCGCTGACGGTCGAATTCAATGATGGCACCACGTTCGACGAAGTCGTGGTCGAATACCCCATCGGCCACAAGCGCCGCCGCAGCGACGGTATCCCGTTACTGGTCGAGAAGTTCCGCACCAATCTCGCGCGCCGTTTTCCGTCGAAGCAGCAACAGGCAATCCTCGCCGTCTCGCTGGATCAGGCCCGGCTCGAAGCCATGCCGGTTCACGAATATGTCGATCTATACGTGATCTAGCGTAAAAACTTAAAGCAACGTCATCTCCACGACTCAGCGTTCAAGAAAAGGGAAAACCTCATGGCCCACAATCTCCACAAAACACTCAAGGAATTCGATAGCGGCTCTGGCGCCGGCAAGTTCTATTCGCTGCCACAGCTTGGCCGGGCGCTGAACATCCAGATCGAGCGTCTGCCGGTGTCGATTCGCATCGTGCTCGAATCGGTGCTGCGCAATTACGATGGCAAAAAGATCACTGAAGAGCACATCACACAGTTGGCCAACTGGAAACCGAACGCCGCACGCGTGGATGAAATCCCATTTGTCGTGTCGCGTGTCGTGCTGCAAGATTTCACCGGTGTACCGCTCCTCGCCGATATCGCCGCGATGCGTGGCGTGGCTCAGCGCGCGGGCAAAAACCCGAAATCGATCGAGCCGCTCGTGCCGGTCGATCTGGTGGTTGATCACTCGGTGCAAATCGACTATTTCCGCCGCAAGGACGCGCTCGATCTGAACATGAAGCTGGAATTCCAGCGCAATAACGAGCGCTATCAGTTCATGAAGTGGGGCATGCAGGCGTTCGACACCTTCAAGGTCGTGCCGCCGGGCGTGGGCATCGTGCACCAGGTGAACCTCGAATATCTGGCGCGCGGCGTGCATCGGAAAACCGACGGCAACGATACCGTGTACTACCCGGATACGCTGGTCGGTACCGATAGCCATACGACGATGATCAACGGCATTGGCGTGGTGGGCTGGGGTGTGGGCGGGATCGAAGCCGAAGCAGGCATGCTGGGCCAGCCGGTGTATTTCCTCACGCCGGACGTGGTGGGGGTTGAACTGAAGGGCCGCTTGCGCGAAGGCGTGACCGCCACCGATCTGGTGCTGACCGTGACCGAGCTGCTGCGCAAGGAAAAGGTGGTGGGCAAGTTCGTCGAGTTCTTCGGCGAGGGGACGAAATCGCTGTCGCTGCCGGACCGCGCGACCATCGGCAACATGGCGCCGGAATACGGTGCGACGATGGGCTTTTTCCCGGTCGACGAAAAAACCATCGATTACTTCAAAGGCACAGGCCGTACCGACGCGGAGATCGCCGCCTTCGAGCGCTATTTCAAGGCACAAAAACTGTTTGGCATTCCCAAGGCAGGCGACATCGATTACACGAACATCGTCACGCTCGACCTCGGTTCGGTCACGCCATCGCTGGCGGGTCCGAAGCGGCCTCAGGACCGGATCGAAATCGGCCACGTCAAAGCCACTTTCAGCGAACTGTTTTCGAAGCCCGTGGGCGAAAACGGCTTTGCTAAAAAAGCCGCCGATCTCGATGCGCAATACACCACGTCCGATGGCGTTAACGTAAAAAATGGCGACGTGCTGATCGCCGCCATCACTTCCTGCACCAACACCTCGAACCCGAGCGTGCTGCTCGCGGCGGGGCTGCTGGCAAAGAAGGCTGTCGAAGCGGGCCTGAGCGTCGCGCCACACATCAAAACCTCGCTCGCACCGGGCTCGCGCATCGTCACCGAATATCTGACCAAGACGGGCTTGTTGCCGTATCTGGACAAGCTGGGCTTCACGCTCGCGGCGTATGGCTGCACCACCTGTATCGGTAACGCGGGCGACCTCACCCCCGAGCTGAACGAGGCCATCGTCAAGAACGATATCGTCGCGGCGGCCGTGCTGTCGGGTAACCGCAATTTCGAAGCGCGGATTCACCCGAACATCCGCGCCAACTTCCTCGCTTCGCCGCCGCTGGTGGTGGCTTATGCCATCGCGGGCAATATCACGCGCGACCTGATGACCGAGCCCGTCGGCAAGGGCAAGGGCGGCCGGGACATTTTCCTTGGCGATATCTGGCCGACCAGCGACGAAGTCAACGCGCTGCTCAAGTTCGCCCTGGATGCCGACGCGTTCCGCAAGAACTACGCGCACCTGACGAAAAAAGGCGACCTGTGGAGCAAGATCGAAGGCGAGGAAGGTCAGGTCTACGACTGGCCCAAATCGACCTACATCGCCGAGCCCCCCTTCTTTGGCAAAAACTTTTCGATGCAACCGGCTGACAGCATCGCCGCGGTGACCGGCGCGCGGGCGCTGGGCATCTTTGGCGATTCCGTGACCACCGATCACATCAGCCCGGCTGGCTCGATCAAGGAAGACTCGCCGGCCGGCAAATGGCTCAAGGCCAATGGCGTGCAAAAAGCCGATTTCAACAGCTACGGCTCGCGGCGCGGCAACCACGACGTCATGATGCGCGGAACCTTCGCCAACGTGCGGATCAAGAATCTGATGATCCCGCTCAAGGCAGACGGCTCACGGGTGGAAGGCGGGCTGACGCTACACCAGCCAGACGGCGAACAACTGTCCATTTACGACGCCGCGATGAAATACGTCGCAGCCGGCACGCCGACCATCGTCTTCGCGGGCGAAGAATACGGCACGGGCTCGTCGCGTGACTGGGCGGCCAAAGGCACGCAGTTGCTGGGTGTGAAGGCGGTGGTGGCACGCAGCTTCGAGCGGATTCACCGCTCCAACCTGGTGGGCATGGGTGTGTTGCCGTTGCAGTTCAAGGGATCGGATAGCGTGCAGTCGCTGAACATCACCGGCGAGGAAACCTACGATATCGAAGGCCTCGGCAATGATTTCAAGCCACAGCAGGAAGTGACGCTGGTGATTCATCGCAAGGATGGCAAGACCCAGCGCGTCCAGGTCTTGCTGCGTATCGACACGCCAATCGAAGTCGATTACTACAAGCACGGCGGCATCTTGCCGTTTGTGTTGCGCTCGCTGCTCGCCGCTTAAGCGTGATGGTTGCCTCCACGCAGCTAGTCTGAATGAGCTGGCTGCGTGTTTAAACCCAGCTACGGGCGCCATGCCGTTCACGTTCAGCTAAACGGCTGGACGGCACGGCGCCCGTAGCTGGATTTTTTTTGCCCGTTTTTTGGCCTGGCCAGTATGTGCAGTATGTCCTTACACCGCTTCAGGGACGTCCAAAGGTATCCGGGCTCTCTGTCACCCTGCGCTGTTGCCTATACGTGCCCCAAAGGCCGTCGTTTGCAGCGGGAGGCGGGAGGGGTATCGTCCGCCTGGCTGTCTGTCTTTGCCGCTGTTTCTGCTCCTGAGCCATCCATTCACGCCATTCTGCTTCGCGGTTCAGACGTTCACGCGTCGACGCATCCGGCGTTATCGCCGGGGGAATCACTTCATGGCGTGTTACGTTGCCCACCGTTTGCGTTTGGCGTGTCACCTGCGGCGCGTTTCGTGAGTTTGCGGCCGGCTTCTTCAATGTCTGCTGCTGCGTCTGCGTCTGCCTCTGTCCAGCAGGCGTTATCGCAGTCAAAGAGGGCGTCTTGTGTACCGTGGATGGCGCTAGCAGCGGCGTAAGTGACGCAGGTGGCGCAGGTGACATAGGCGGCGACACAGGCGGTATCGCCGCCTGCGATGCCACCAGCACAGGTGCCGGGCCTGGCGCGCTTTTTTTCGCGTGATCCGCCACGTCCAGCTTGATCAGCCAGGCGAGTATCAACAGGCCGGCCACTCCGATGAGCCCAGCCACCACATGGTTGGCGCGGGACGCCTGCTGACGTGCGATGGGCCTACGAAGATATGCCTCGGCTTCTTCCATGGCGATATCGAGGCGGCTCGTATCTTCCGGCTTTCGCGGAGGTGCCTGATACCGGATGCGAGCGCGAGGTACTGTACCAGCCCGTGGGGGAGATAAACGTTGCCCGTTCATTGCCATCGTGTTCCATACGAGGCGCTCACCATGGTCAATTGCACGATCAACGTTTGTACCAGTCCGGCCAGGCGATCCAGTTCAAGGGCTTCCGGCATACGCGGCATGACGCTAGCGCGTTGCAGGTCAGCCATCAGAAGACGCCCCCCTACCAGCCCCACCGAGCCACTTAGCCGATGGAGCGATGAATGCACGCCCGACAAATCCAGACGCTGACGCGATTCGTTCAGTCGCACCAGATCCTCGCTGACATCGCGCTGCCAGTCTCGCAACAGCAATGCCATGTCCACACCGCGTTGCACTAGCGCCTGAAGATATCCAATGTCGAATAAATCATGAGCCGGGGCTGGCTGCGATGCCAGCACAGCGGTACGGGTTGTCTGAAGCGAAGCCACGGGCAACTCACCGGGCAAGAGGTTTTTCAGGCACGCGCCGAGTGTTCCCAGATCGACCGGCTTCACCAGCACCATATCGACGGGTGAGCCGCTTGCGGGATAACCTCGCTCAATTCCTACGTCAGCCGTCAGCAAGACGATCGGCACCCGGATCTGGGATTCGTGCGAAAACGCACGGACACGCTCGGCCAGCTCAATACCGCTAATGCCGGGCATGCGTAAATCAGTGATTAAAAGATCGAAGTGGTTTTGCTGCAATGCTTCCAGAGCCTTGCTGGCGGACTCGGCCAGCATCGCGGTAAACCCAAGCGCGCTGAGCTGGCGCGCCAGCACTTTACGATTGACCGCATTGTCGTCAACCACAAGAATGCGCCGCATCCCATCATTCGATGACGCTACATGAGTCTGGCTCGCCATGTTCTTGTTCATTTTCGTGGTGAATTTAATCGATGAGTTTGTGCAGCACCGCGTATTCGATCATCCCGGCCAGCGATTCCAGGCCAAGTTTTTCCTGGATCCGGGTTTTATAGGTACTGACCGTCTTTTCACTCAGAAAAAGTCGTACCGCGATATCACGGTTATTCACACCACGCGCGAGATACTGTAAAACTTCCACTTCGCGTGGCGATAAAGCCTCCAGGCGTGCGACCTTACCAGGCTGATTAACTGGAGCGGCCGGAAAACAGTCGTAACCAAACAGCACGGTCTTGATCGCCGTCACGAGTTCGCCGATCTCCCGGCCTTTTCCTACATAACCATTGGCCCCCGCAAGATGCGTATGGCTAGCCATAATCTGCTCCGACTTGGCAGACAAAATCAGAATGCGAATCTTGTGATTGACCAGGCGAATCCGGCGAATCATTGAAAGCCCATCAAGACTGGGTAATTCGAGATCCAGAATGATGAGATCCGGATTGTCTGCGAGGACCATTTTTAGCGCCTCTTCGCCATCACTGTATTCGCCAATTAATTCCAGTTCGGGGTCTTCTCTCACCACGGCAGCGACCGCGCCGCGAATCAGCGGATGATCATCGACAATGATGATTTTTTTCGTGTTTTGCTCCGTCATCGCGGCGCACTCACACGAGACAAGTCAAAGCCAAAACATGACAACTCACGCAAGGGCCATAAAACTTTAGTAATCAACTGCATTTCATTCCCTTCTATCCATAAAATATATTTATCAGAATATTTTTCTTGATTCTGTTTTAATCATATGGAATAGATATTAATTCTTATAAAAACAAGATTGCATTAATCCAGTCCGCCATTATCAGAACGTTAAATCACGGCATCAGAACAGGTGCTGTCAGACCCAGCCTGACAGCACCTACTGCATTACGCGAACAACCCAGACAGGTTAGTCACGTTGTGCCAGAAAGCAGATGCCCGGTTAAAGACGCGCCCCTAAAGACGCGACCCAGGGATACGAACCCCAACCGGCACCTGATTTCTGAACTTACTGCTGCGGCATTGTCGTGAGATCTTGATCATCAAGTTGTGCTGGCACAAGTGGAGCCGCAGGTATTACCGACCCTGTCGACTCTGCCGGCACAACCGGACTATCGTGACGTGAGAAGTTCAACTCCACACGCCGGTTCGGCTCCAGACATTCAATCAATGCATGCTGGTTCTTGTTGTTACACTGCACAACAGGATTCGCCTTACCCATACCGCGCGCGGTCATCGGTACAGTCACACCACCCGCATGCAGATACCGTTTGACCGTCTCCGCACGTTTCGACGACAACCGGTGGTTATAGCTGTCGCTACCCAACCGGTCCGTATAGCCTTCGATACGAATACCCGTCACGTCATTCGCTTGCTTGAGGCCCTGTACAACCTGATCAAGCTGCGCCCGGCCATCTGGCAAGATGCCCGCCAAATCGCCCCGGTCAAACCTGAAGGTTGCATCGGCACGCAACGTGACCTTCTCGGGAAGAACCGGCGGCGGCGGTGGTGGCGTACATGCCGAAAGCGAAGCACCAATGCCCGGCATACCTTGTTCGACCGAATTCGTAATCTGCAGACTGGACTTGAAATCCTTCGTCCACGCTTCATGCCCGGCACGAATCATCTCAACTTCCGCGCAGGCGGTTAAGCGTTGTGCATCGTTACATGCAGGAAAATCAGGCGAGGATTTCGTCTCTAGCAGTTGCTTCCAGAGATCAGGACGCACAGCCGATGAAGTTCTGAGTTCAGGGTTATCAGCCGTTAACCCCTTGCCTGTTTCGAGCGCTGTCGTCAGCTTGTTCGCTTCGTACACCGCTTCTTCGATAAAACCCCACTGATCTCGATGCGAACGTTCATCCTGAGCCGCCTTGAGCCAGCACTGCGCCTTGTAACCGAAATAGTTGTCCTTACGCGGGCCCAATGCCGCCAGACGTTTTTGCACGTCTTCTTCAACCGGCGAGCTTCTGACATTACGGTACATATCCAGCCATTCGGCCGAAGGTGCGCCTGCATGACTATCTTGCGGCGCACCCAAACCTGTATGCAAAATTGTCGGATCCTGGATCTGCAGTGCATCACGGGCGGTAGTACTACACCCGCTAATCATCGCGGCTAGCGCAATGAAAATTAATGAATACTTCATGTCATGTTTTCCATGAAAGAGGGTCGCACGGAAGCTTCCCGTGCGACCCAGTCAGCTATCGTCTCAACCTTTCAACAAAGCCTGACGGCTGTTTGTTTAGATGCCGAGAACAATGCCGATACCGGCACGGACGATAGTGCTGTTACCGCCCGAACTGGAAACGCCAAGGTTGTAGTTGATCGTACCCTTGTCGTTCCAGCGTGACACGCCAAGACCCACCGCCTGCTGGCCACGATAGTTCGAAACACCTGCATTCAGCGTAGTGCGTCCTGGCAAGTACGGTGTAACGACATTGAGTGCCGATGCAGCCGCAATACCCTTGGCCGCGTTGCGGTCAATGTCATGCATGGACTGGTACACACCGCTCACTGCCCGGCTCATCTGACCCACGTTGACCGCATCGGTCGGCGCAGAACCTGCCGCCACGTTGGTGATCTGACGCTCGGCACCCTTCGCGCCTACCGATACCGAGTTATCCCGGTCAGCGACCGAACCCGAGCCCAGCGCAACTGAGTTCGCTCCGGTTGCCGAAGAGTCAGCACCCAGTGACATCGACTTGTCAGCAGAAGCATTGCTCCGCGCACCCAATGCGATCGACGACAGACCCGCTGCGCTCGCGCCGTTACCGATTGCGATCGCATCCGTACCATCGGCTGTCGGTGTAACAAGACCCGCACCGCCATTGATGGTGATGTAGTTATTGGTACCGCCCGTGCCACCCGTCGTCGCCAGGTTATTCACCCGGCTTTGAAGGTCGGAGAACTGGCCGTAGGTCACGGCATCGTTCTTGTCCTTACCATCAGCGACATTCGACAACCTGACCGGACCGGCCGCACCCACACCGCCGAGTGTCAACGAACCCTTGGTCGAGTCGTCATACACGACAGAATTGGCACCGCCACCGTTCGCGCTGACATACGACTGCATCTGGGCGAAGTTGACAGCATCCGTGCCATCAACACCCGCGGCTACATTCTTCAACTGGGTGGGCGCGCCACCGGCATTGAAGGTTGCCGTAGTCTTCGACGCATTGTCATAGCTCACGAACGCATTGGTGACCTTGCCGGCCGTGTCGACCGTGAGACCCGCGGCCTTCAGTTGGCTCAAGTTCACAGCGTCCTTGTCCGCCACGCCATCTGCAACGTTGGACAACGTCACGGGTTTAGCGCCATTCGTGCCGCCAAGTGTCAGCTTGTCGTGCAACGACGTGTCGTACACCACCCCTTCCGTCGAACCCGTGCCGACCTTGGAATTCATCGCACTCAGCGCTGTACCGACGTCGGTATATGACTTGCCATCAAGGACGTAGCCCGGTGCCGACAGCTTGCCATCCGCACCCACCTTCGCGCCACCGCCCATTGCGGCTGCCACGCTGGTAGCCGTATCGAACAACTGCCCGCCGGTAATGGCATCCTTGCTTCCGGTCGCAATACTGCCAGCAGCGAGATTCGTCAAGGCAACCGGTACCGTCGAACCCACACCGCCCAACGTCAGCTTGTCATGCGTGCTCGTGTCATAGTTGACGCCATTGGCAGATCCACCCGTCTTGGACGCAGCCGTGATCGCCGAGCCAATATCCGCGTAGGTCTTGCCGTCAACCGCGTAAGCCGGCTTGGAAACCGTGCCATCGACACCCACGCCTGAGCCGCCGCCCAATGCATCGGCTACGCTTTTAGCCGTGCCATACAACTGCTCACCGTTGATTGCATCCATACTCGTAGCCGACACCACACCGTCTTGCACGTTGGTGATACGCGTGCCGCCGATTCCACCACCCAGGGTAATCTTGCCCTTGGACGTATCGTCATACGAAACAAATGAATTCGTGATCTTGCCCGTCGTATCGACCGCCAAACCAGCCGCTTTCAACTGGCCCAGGTTCACCGCGTCATTCGTCGCCTTGCCGTCAGCCACGTTTGACAGCGTGACCGGAGTCGTCGAGCCTGCACCGCCCAGCGTCAGCTTGTCATGTTTTGTCGTGTCATACACCACGCCATCAGACGAACCCGTAGAAGCCTGCGATGCCACTGCAGTCAATGCAGATCCGACGTCCGTGTAGGTTTTGCCACCGACCGTGTAGTTCGGTGCAACCACGACGCCCTTGTCATCAATCTTGGCACCGCCACCGAGTGTCGTAGCCAGTGCGCTGCTGAGCTGGCCAACGTTGACTGCGTCGTTTGTTGCGGTACCTGCAGCCACGTTGACAATCTGGCGACGTGTCACTAGATCGCCAACCGAAACCGTGTTCGCCCGGTCTGCGACTGCGTTTGCGCCCAGTGCTACCGAATTCGTCCCAGTTTTCGCCGTGGTGGCCATCTTGCCGATTGCGATAGAGGTACCAGCATTGGTTGTCGCCTGGCCACCCAAGGCCAGCGAATCAACCGCGCTGGCATTAGCGAAAGAACCAATAGCCACCGCATTCTCTGCCGAGGCACTGGTTGACGCGTTGTAACCCACCGCCGTGTTGTTGAGAGACGATGTCGTAGCGCCGGAACCCACAGCCGTGCTGTTGTCCAGATTTGTCACAGCGCCAGTACCGACAGCCATCGATGACGAGCCTTTCGCCGAAGCGCGTGGTCCAATTGCCATCGAATTCTTGGCAGCGGCAGCAACACTCGTCGCACCACCATCAACCAGCGTGCTCACGGCAATGTAGTCAGTGACAACCGGAGTGGCTGCCAGCGAACGACTGACTGGGCCGCTGGACTTGGTCAGATCATTGCGCAGCGCTGTCAGTTGACCGACGGTCGCCGCGTCATGAGCGTTTGTACCGTCTGCAATGTTGACAATCCGGCGTTCATCGCCCCGGGCACCCACAGAGAACACATTCGCCTCTTCAGCCAGAGCGTTCTTGCCGATCGCAACCGAACTATCCATCAGCGCACGCGCACCGGCACCAATTGCCACCGAGCTATCGCCCTTCGCGTTCGCCAGACCACCCACCGCGACCGAATCACTACCGGTGGCTGTCGCCTCGTTTGCGCTCGATACCACCTTGATGTACTTCATCGCGTTGGTATTGACGCCATCAATCTTGGTCACGGTCGAGCCAATCGCGTCAAGTGCCTTGCCAATATCGGCGTAGGTCTTGCCGTCAATCGTGTAAGCCGGTTTGGAAACCGTGCCATCCACACTCACGGACGAGCCGCCGCCCAATGCATCGGCTACGCTTTTAGCCGTGCCATACAACTGCTCACCGTTGATTGCATCCATACTCGTAGCCGACACCACACCGTCTTGCACGTTGGTGATACGCGTGCCGCCGATTCCACCACCCAGGGTAATCTTGCCCTTGGACGTGTCGTCATACGAAACAAATGAATTCGTGATCTTGCCCGATGTATCGACCGACAAACCAGCCGCTTTCAACTGGCCCAGGTTCACCGCGTCATTCGTCGCCTTACCGTCAGCCACGTTTGACAGCGTGACCGGGGTCGTCGAGCTTGCACCGCCCAACGTCAGCTTGTCATGTTTCGACGTGTCATAGATCACGCCATCGACCGAACCACCACTTGCTTTAGCACTGACCGCATCAATGGCCTTGCCAATATCGGCGTAGGTCTTGCCGTCAATCGTGTAAGCCGGCTTGGAAACCCCGCCATCGATACCCACGGACGAGCCGCCGCCCAATGCATCGGCTACGCTTTTAGCCGTGCCATACAACTGCCCACCGGTGATGGCATCTGAGCTCGTAACCGACACCACACCGTCTTGCACGTTGGTGAGACGCGTGCCGCCGTCTCCACCACCCAGAGTAATCTTTCCCTTGGACGTGTCGTCATACGAAACAAATGAATTCGTGATCTTGCCCGATGTATCGACCGACAAACCAGCCGCTTTCAACTGACCCAGGTTCACCGCGTCATTCGTCGCCTTGCCGTCAGCCACGTTTGACAGCGTGACCGGAGTCGTCGAGCCTGCACCGCCCAATGTCAGCTGGTCTTTCTTCGAGCTGTCATACGCCACGCCATTCTCGAAACTACCGGATTTAGCGGCTGCACCGATCGCTGAAGCGACGTCCGTATAGGTCTTATCGCCCACCGTGTACTTCGGTGCGGTGACCTTGCCGTCCGTGCCGCTAATCGTTGCGCCACCGCCCAATGCCGAGACCAGGCCGTTCAACTGCGACAGGTTCACTGCATCGGCATCCTTGGTACCCGCGGCAAGATTAACGATCTGACGCTGCGAAGCTGCGTTACCCACCGAAACCGTATTCGCACGGTCTGCAAGGGAACCCTGACCAATCGCAACGGCATTGGCAACATTGACACGTGCCCCGCCACCCAGCGCGAGGCCACCCGCACCCGCGGTGACAGCAATAACCGAGCCATTACCAATAGCGATTGAATCTTTGGTATTTG
The DNA here is from genome assembly GCF_009455685.1 of Paraburkholderia hayleyella. NCBI lineage: Bacteria > Pseudomonadati > Pseudomonadota > Betaproteobacteria > Burkholderiales > Burkholderiaceae > Paraburkholderia > Paraburkholderia hayleyella. The sequence continues at coordinate 734,185 of NZ_QPES01000002.1, forward strand.
CCGTCGCATTGCTACCGACAGCGAGCGAAGACGAACCCACGGCATTGGCGAGGTAACCAAGGGCAACCGCGCCATCAGAGCCCGCACCCGTCGATGCACCGTTACCAACCGCGGTACTGTTGACAGAAGATGTATTGGCGCCTGTACCAACAGCCGTGCCACCGCTCATTCCAACCGAGGTATTGGAACCCACGGCGATTCCCGAAGAAGCGCTTACCTGTGCTTTCGGACCGATAGCCATCGAATCTGAACTTTCCGGGCTGACGTAGGTTGCACCACCCGTTACCGTGCCACTCACCTTGATGTAATCAGTGACAGGCGCAGTGTCAGTGGCTGCCAGCGAACGACTGACTGGGCCGCTGGACTTGGTCAGATCATTGCGCAGCGCTGTCAGTTGACCGACGGTCGCCGCGTCATGAGCGTTTGTACCGTCTGCAATGTTGACAATCCGGCGTTCATCGCCCCGGGCACCCACAGAGAACACATTCGCCTCTTCAGCCAGAGCGTTCTTGCCGATCGCAACCGAACTGTCCACCATCGCACGCGCGCCAGAACCAATTGCCACCGAGTTATCGCCCTTCGCGCTCGCCAGACCACCCACCGCGACTGAATCACTACCAGTGGCTGTCGCCTCGCTTGCGCTCGATACCACCTTGATGTACTTCATCGCGTTGGTATTGACATTGTCAATCTTGGTCACAGTCGAGCCAATCGCGTCGAGTGCCTTGCCAATATCGCCGTAGGTCTTGCCGCTAATCGTGTAAGACGGCGTGGCAAGCGTGCCATCTGCGTTCACGCTCGAGCCACCGCCCAGCGCATCGGCTACACTTTTAGCCGTGCCATACAGCTGCCCACCGGTGATGGCATCTGAACTCGTAGCCGACACCCTGCCGTCTTGCACGTTGGTGAGACGCGTGCGGAGAACTCCACCACCCAGGGTGATGAGGTTCTTTGATGTGTCGTCATACGAAACAAATGAATTCGTGATCTTTCCCGACGTATCGATCGACAAACCAGCCGCTTTCAACTGGCCCAGGTTCACCGCGTCATTCAGCGCCGTGCCGTCAGCCACGTTTGACAGCGCGACCGGAGTCGTCGAACCTGCACCGCCCAGCGTCAGCTTGTCATGTTTCGACGTGTCATAGATCACGCCATTGGACGAACCACTCGTTGCTTTAGTATTGACCGCGTCGAGTGCCTTGCCAATATCGCCATAGGTCGTGCCATCAATCGTGTACGCCGGCTTGGAAACCATGCCATCGATACCCACGGACGAGCCACCGCCCAATGCATCGGCTACGCTTCTAGCCGTGCCATACAGCTGCCCACCGGTGATGGCATCCGAACTCGTAACCGACACCATACCGTCTTGCAAGTTGGTGAGACGCGTGCCGCCTGTGCCCGTGGTGCTACCCAGCGTCACCTTGTCATGGCTTGTCGTATCGTATTTCACGACGTTCGCAACGGCCGCGCTACCGCTGCCGTTGGCCGCTGCGACGAGCGCGTCGCCAACGTTGGAGTAGGTCTTGTCACCGATAACATATGACGGTGCGATGATTGTGCCGTCTTTCTTAACCATATCCATAGCGGCACCGCCGCCTAATGCTGTGACCACGCCATTAGTCGAAGTCATCATAGCGTCGGCTATTTTTTGCTCACGGGCCCGGGTATCGAGATCCAGCTTGCCTACCTGGGCACCATTCACAGCATCGGAACTGGTGGCCGCAAGCGAGCCATCCTTGACGTTGGTCAGGGCAACGGGGCCTTTAGCCGTTGTCGCACCACCCAGCGTGATCCGGTCAAAATTCGTCGAGTCGTACAGCACGACGTTCGTTTGTCCACCGTTGATCGCCAACTGGATAGATTTGTTCACCTGTCCAACGTTGGCCGCGTCGGTATCGGCTGTACCGGCAAGAACGTTGGTAATCTGGCGTTCAGCGCCCACACTACCTACCGAGATGGTGTTTTTGCGGTTGGCGTTCGAATTCGAGCCCAAGGCTACGCTGTCAGCCGCGCCGGCAACTGCATTACCGCCAATCGCAACCGAATTCGTAGCTGCGGCAGAGGCATCGGGCAAATCCGAGAGCGCCTGGAAGTACTTGAGTGGGCTAGGAGACGGAGTGGGAGGAGGAGGTGGCGGCGGAACATCCTTGCCCGTTGCCGCTTTAATTGCCGCCTGCAATTGACTCAGGTTAACCGCGTCGGTACCCGCCGTACCCTCCTTGAGGTTGGTAATCTGACGCTCCGAACCGGCCTTGCCTACCGAAATGGAATCGGATCTCGTAGCAATCGAACCCGTTCCCAACGCAACCGAATCGCTTGCTGTAGCGATGGACCCCATACCCAGCGCCACCGAATTTTTTCCAGTCGCCCCGGCCGTATAACCCAAAGCCACGCTACTGCCACCTGATGCTGTTGCCAGCGCGCCCATGGCAACTGCGCTATCACCGGTCGCCAGAGAATCAAAACCCAACGCTGCCGCATAAGCTGTGGATGCCGTTGAGGAAAGGCCAATAGCAACCGTACGATTACTGGCCGCCTTGGCGAATCCGCCAAGCGCAACTGCACCCGTGTGGCCCACATCACCTGCCTGGGCATGGTCACCAATAGCGATCCCTGCAACCCCGCCTTCTGTCGTCACAGTGGCATTGGGACCAATGGCGATCCCGGTTATGCCGTTTACCGTCGGAAGATCGGACTTGTCGCCCTTCCCCTTCACAACGACATAAGGACTCTCGTAATAGTTGTTGGTGGTCGTTGACGAACCACCACCGCCACCACCGCCGCAGAAAAAGAAAAACCAGCATAAAAAGAAGTTGTTTTGCGCGTTCGGCCCGCCAGAGGCGTTCGGCGCTGCCGCCGGGGCTCCAGAGGGAGCCGGGCCGCCCGATGCCGCTCCGCCGCCAGGCGCCGTCGCGGCATACGCTGCGTGTGAGGCACTCAGCAACACAGCCGATGCGAGCGCTGCCGACAACACACTGCGGCTACCTGTACTGGATTTTTTGCCTCTACTCTTGGTCGTCTCTGCAGTGGCGATATAAGTGCCCGCCGCCGCATTCCAGACTGATTTATATACCTTGTTCATCCTTCTATAACCCTATAAAAAACGGGCAAACCCAGTTTGCTCCCGATTTCTGAAACACAGCCGTGCCAGACAGCTGCAGCCGGAAAACCTAGCAATCGCGCAGATAGCCCAATTCAAGTTTTTCACGTGTCGCCAATCTACGCGGCCGGCCGGCACTCAAAAATCAGACAAAGAGATTTGTTTGTAGGAAATTTCTGATTAAACAAAAATCCCCTCATTTAAAAAAATCGAGATAGGTTTTATTCAATCAATTCAATTACTTAATAATCAGGCAATATCTTGAAATAATATGTTGTGCTGCGACAACAATAAAAATTCATGCGACACGGGTATTTTAAGATTGAATTTTGGTAACGTGAAAGCCAATACAGTAAAGGCTTTGATACCTTCTCATTAACATTTAAACGACACTTCTGGCTTCATGTTTAGGAAATGTGCGTCTTAACATCAGGAAATTTCCTAGGCTGTAGGAACATGGGTATTTCTATACTTCGCCCAGACGTAAAAAGCTCCGCCGTGGCGAGCAAACCGTCTGTCTGTTTTTTTAATTCATTCGGTACCTCACTTTCACAGCAATAAACCTGCACTTACACCCGTTTTTTACTCAACTTTTCACTTTCGCCTTAGAGATACACCATGAAACTCTCACAAACTCGCCATTACCGTCATGCCAGTAGCCCGCGCAAGCAATTCGGCCAAGGCATGACCGAGTACATCATCATCGTCGCGCTGATCGCCGTGTCGGCCATTGGGGTGTACTCGCTGTTCGGCCAGACCATCCGTAACCAGACCGCCGGCCTGACCAGGGAAATGGCCGGCCAGAATGCCGCGGCGAACATCTCGAGCGCTCAAACTAACGCGACCGACGCGACCAACAACGCCAACAAGACCAAGAACATGGGTACTTACAACGATTCGAACAACAAGTAACCCTCCACGTCTGGATCAAGCATCATGAAACGCTCTGCCCGCAAGGGCAGGGCCAGGGTTGCCGGCGCTAGCGGGCAGGCGCTGGTCCCTGCCCTTATCTTTTTACTGGTTGGTGGCCTTAGCATCTACGTGGCGTTCAACTCGTTTCAAATGACAAGCGCCAAGATCAAGTTGCAAAACACGGCCGATGCGGCCGCTTATAGCGCCGCGCTGCTCCAGGCCCGTGATTACAACTTCTCCGCCTATACCAACCGGGCGATGATCGCCAATCAGGTCACAGCGGCCCAGATCGTCGGCCTCAAATCATGGATTGACGAACTCGACAACCGGTATGGAGCGACCCCGGATGTCGACGGCCTCATCCAGGCATTCGCCGACCATCCTGAGAAATGGAGCGGCCCCAAACGCCGCGGCAAAGACGAGATCGAGCCCGTCCGTATCACGCTCGATGCGCTCTTGCCCATCGCCGCCAGAGATATCGGTACGATCATTCGCGGCTTGGACACGGCCCAGACAAATTTCCATGCGGGAATCTTCACCGCTGTACCCCAGGCGGCCAATACAGTCGCGCAGGCCAATCAGGCCGACACGTTTGTCACGGCGGGATTTTTTACCAGTCCGCGCAACACCTTCCAGCTGGCTGCCTGGAAAAACTACACGCAAATCAAATCGCTCACCGGCCAGGTTGAAGACGACCGTTTTGCCGAGGTCCTGACTAACAGGGACACCCTCGACGCGTTTACGAAAAACCGTCGCTCGACAGCCAGCATGGCGCCTGACTACATGCAGCTCGATGACAGCGCAAACAAGATATGCCGCTCTCAACCCGGCACCATCGTGGCGCGCGTGGAGCATGAAGGCGGCACCCAGCTCCGGCGTGACAAAAAAGGCTGGCAGGCTATCGATGCCAGCCTCATGACCGTATCCGTCTCGTGCATTGGCGGTCTCTCTGGCGAACCGATGACCGTCGGGCGAGCCGGTGCGGCCAACGGCAATCTGCCGTCTTATCGTGGCAAGCCGAGCTTTCTGAGCTACGCCCCCTACGTCTCCGACACCCTGGACTGGACCGGCTATGGCGGCTACATCAACTTCGGCGCCGACCAGAGCGGCAAGCCAGGCCGGGTGCCCAATGCAGTGGCTTCCCAGATGGGTCAAGGCCCGGGTCTCCTCATGGATCCGCAAAACGGCGGCCTGCTGCCCTACCAGGACATCGTGGGCACGCCTACTTCCCCTGAAGCCCCTCGCATCACCATCGAGCTTGAGCGCAAAAGCGGCACGCTGACCAAAACGGTGGGCCTTCAGGGCGCCGGCCGCATGCGCGCTGTCCCGACCGCTGCAGGCGAAGTGCTGCGAGCGTTATCGAGCGCCAATGCTTATTTCGTCCGACCGAATGAAGGTCCTGGCAGCGCCCTGAAATACGGCCTGCTTTATCACAGCGCCCTCTGGCAACGAACCGACGGTAAAACCGAGTACCCGAGCACCTTCAACCCCTATTGGCAAGCGCATCTGGCACCCGTCCGCGAAGCCGAGCGCCAGGCCGCCTGGGTAGACCAGATTCCGGCATCGGACTATTAAGGCTGGCCCCTCACATCATGCGATCAACTGATTTACTTTTATTCGCGCATCAGGCGCAGCGAACGCGGCGACAGCAGCGTCAACGCGGCCAGGCAATGGTTGAATTTCTCGTGGCGGCGATGTTCGTCATGGGTGTGATGTTTTTCGCGCTCGCCATGATGGGCAAGTTCAATGACGTCCGGAACAAGACACTGGCCGGCGCACGCTATATCGCATGGGAACGGACGGTCTGGCTTGACTCCGACTCACCCTCCAAGTCGGACAGAAACGATTACGACTGGTACTACGGATTGGCGGGTGCGGGCAGCAAGAACGACCAGGAACTTCAACATGAATATCTTCAGCGCGTGCTTGCCGTTAACTCAATGGTCAAAAGCGACGACAAGACCAAAGCAGAGAGTCCGGCAATACCTACGATGTGGCACGACCATAGCGGAGAAGCTTTCATCAGCGATATGGGCAGCAACATCATCGCAACAACCGATATGAGAGCCAGCCCGACGCCGCAACTGGATCGATACAGCGGCCAGTCGTTCGGCAAGATCGACACGGTGGGCAAGGGCATGTTCGAGGCAAAAATATGGCTCGCCACGCGCAACCTGGTAGCGGCAACGCTCAGTGTTTCCGTGGCCCACGATAACGCAGCGCTCACAAGCCTGTTCGGCAGCACCTATAACGGCCTGACCTTTCGTGACACGAACGTTTTGCTGACTAACCCATGGGTTGCGAACGGCCGCAACAGTACCTGGTACTTAACTGCCGGAGCGATCGTTTCCGCCGATGAGCGCAAAGTCATCGACCCGTCGATCTATCAGCCCTTGAAAAAGTATTCGCCTGATATCGCCACGCTGGATGTCCATCGCACCGCTAAAGACATCGTTCCGAAAGACCGTCTCGCCCCATGAAGCTCACTCAACTGATTCTCCGCGGAGCGCGGCTCGGCTGCGTGCTGCTGCCCCTCGTCACGGTCACCGCACAAGCGGCCCCCACGTGCGGCAAGCAGCCTGTCAAGGCAGCACGCACCGAGGTTCTGGGCCGTGACCTGCTGGTCAATGGCATTCCCACTACGGTGCTGGGGCTCACTTTCGCGGGCTCGCCAGACGACGTCATCGCCGAATTCCGCGCGTTCTGGCGCAAGCAGGAAGTGCCCGCGATGGGCAAGCGTGGGCGCGGCAGCATGTTGTTAAGCGCGCTCGACGACGACTGCCACTACGCCCTCACCATTCCGCTCAAGGCCACGGGTGGGCGTACCCGGGGCGTGCTGAGCGTGACGCGCCTGGGCGGCAAGGTCACCCGCCGCCAGATTCCCGATGGCACGGTGCCCTTGCCCAGCAATGCCAAGGTCATCACGGATATCGAAAGCCATGACCCCGGCCAGGCTGGAAGGACCTGGGTCATGGCACTACCCGGCAGCGCCAGCGGCAACGCTGAGCGGTATCGGGCGCGGCTCGCCGAACAAGGCTGGGCCACAGTCGCACAAGGACCGTCCTACAAACTGGATGGCTCGCAAAAAATCGTCGGCAGTATCGCCGTGATGCAGAACGGCAGCGACCAGGTGGATGCCATTTTTTCCGATCAGGGAGGGCAGACACAGGCCGTCATCAATGCAACAAGGACACGTTGAACTATGAAGCATCCTGATTTTTCTACGTCCGCCTTCCGTCAGCAACGCGGTCAGGCAGGCACTGAATACCTGGTCATCACGATGGCGATCGCCGCCGCGCTCATTATCGCCAATGGGGCAGCGCCTTCGGTCATCGACCAGCTGGTTAATGCATTCAAGTCTTTTTTTAGCGCTTACAGCTTCACTCTTTCACTGCCCTGAGCATTGCTGGGCAAATCGTCATGCTTAAGAAAATCAAATTTCGCTCCCTGCTGGGAAACTCGTGGATCCTCCTGCTCGCGGCCTTGCTGGTGGCGGGTGGTCTGACCTACTTCATGTACCAATACCTGAACGCGCGGGAGGCCACCCTGAAAGCCGAAATGGCGGGCAAGGCAAGCCACGGCATTGCCGTCGTCGTGCCGGCCCAGGACGTGCCAAGCGGCACGCCGCTTGCCAGCGACGTCTTCGTGGCGCGTGAAATCGCCCCTGATCTGGTCTACGACGACATGGTGCGCGCCGACAGTTTCGAGCAGTTCCGCGCCTCCAAACTCATCCATCCCGTGCGGCGTGGCCTGCCATTGCGCACGTCGGATATCGACGCACTCAGCGGACGTGATTTCTCCGATGTGGTGCCCATTGGCGAGCGTGCCGTGACACTCGAGATCGACATGATCAACTCGAACAACGAGATGATCCGGCCGGGTAATCACGTCGATATCTACTGGGTGGGAACAGCTAAATCCGCGATGGATTACAAGTCCGGCCCGGATGGTAACGACACCTCGATCCAGTTGCTGCTGCCCAATATCCTGATTCTGGCGACAGGCCAGGACGTGCGGCCACGCAACGTGGGCGAATCAATGAGCAACAGCAACAACCCGGCTGAAAAAAGCGCGTTTGCCAGTGTCACCGTGCAGGTGCCCGTCGCCGAGGCAGCCCGCCTCGCACTGGCCCAGCGTGTCGGTTCACTGCGCCTCGTCTTGCGTAACTCCGAAGACAAGAGCCTCAACGTTCCGCGGTACGTAAGCGAAGGGCAACTGTTTTCCAACCAGCCTAACAGCAAGGCCCCGGCGCAAAACATGGTCGAAATGATCGCAGGAGGCAGTGCCTCGGGCAAAACAACGATGCTGCCGGTTGATGGGCCCCATACGCCCAATGTACCGCCTCGCGCCGCGGCCCCAGTTGCCGCGACGCCCGCCAACGCCATGCCACCCGCCTCAGACGCTGAAGCCACGCAAGCCAAGTCTTCCGTCTACGAACAGGCCAACGCCATCGCCCAACAACTGCAGAAACTCGATACGCGCTCCACGTCCGGTCGAAACTAAAGTACCCAGCACAGGCTTCAAAAATGACAGTTAAATTTCACGCACCGGTAGTTTCGCGCCGGGCTATTTCGTCCCTTCTGGCAGCGATCATGCTATGCAATGCCGCACCCGTGGCATTGGCCCAGACTGCAAGCATGCAGTCTGGCGTCACCTCCCTGGCACGCGGCAGCATGCTGGATCTGTATCGCGGCGAAGTCCGCGTCATCCATGTGCCGGGCAATATCAAGCGGATCGCGGTCGGTAACGGCTCACTGCTTACCGCAAACGTAGTCGATGGCCGGCTCATGCTGATCGGCGAAGCGCCAGGCATCACCTCACTGGTGGTCTGGAATGAACGGGGCATCGCCTTGCAAACTACCGTGCGCGTGGCCAAGGGTGACGTCAATTTCTCGGTGGACCAGTTACGTTCCGTGCTGCACTCGGTGTCGGGGCTGCACATCGATCCGGTGGGACCGAATATCGTCCTTTCCGGCGTGGTTCACCGCAACATGCTGCCGCTCGTCAAGGCTGCGACGGCAGACCTGAGCAACGTGATCGACACCACCACCGTTGATGAAGGCGATGCACTGAAAAAAACCATCCATTTCAAAGTGCAGATCATGGAGCTGACGCGTAACGCCCAGAAAAACCTGGGTATCGCATGGGACAGTTCATTCAACGGTCCAGAAGTGGGTGGCTCGGCGTTCTTTAGAGCGGGAAAAAGAGCCAGCTCAGGCAGTACCTCGGACGCCGTCGACGCAGCAACCGGCGCGGTCGGCAGCAACTTCTTCGTCGCGGGCATCGCCTCGAAAATCGCCTCGAAAATCAATCTCGCGGTCAACGATGGCGACGCGTTTATTCTCGCGGCGCCGGAACTCAACACCAAGAGCGGCGGCATCGCCTCGTTCCTCGCAGGCGGCCAGGTGCCGATTCCCCGGGCAGGCGCACTCGGTACGACCGACGTCGAATTCAAGGATTACGGTATCAAGCTGAATATCCGTCCGGTGGTCGACGCCAACAACATCATTTCCGCCAATCTTGAAACCGAAATCAGCCAGCTCGATCCGTCGGTGTCATACGGCGGCTATCCCGGCTTCCTGACGCGCCGCACCAGCTCCGACATCTCGTTGCGCGCAGGCGAAACGCTGGCGATCTCCGGGCTCATCAGCGCCGATGCGCTGGAAAGCACGACCGGCCTGCCGTATCTCAGCAAGGTGCCCATCATCGGCAAGCTGTTTGGTTCGGAAAGCTTCCGTTCCAAGAAAAGCGATCTCGTGATCTTCGTCACGCCGTTGATCTCCGATCCTTCGCTCGCGCCTAACACCGGCCTGCTGGCGCGTGCCGACAAGGTAGATGAGCGCTTCCGCAGCCAGTACGGCAACCCTAGCCCGCTGGCGCCTAAAGACGAAGAATCCACACCGGAAACCCGCCGCCCGATCACGCCAACACCCGCGCTGGCACCCATGCCTGTGCGCGTTACGCCGCAGCAGTTGTCGCCGCAGGCAACGCAGTGGGCCCAGCCAGCCACGGAGCAACCCCTGCGTATGGCGCTGGTTACTGCGGCACCAGCACCGGCTGCGGCACCGGCTGCGGCACCGGTAGCGTCCGCAAGAAGGCCCACGGCGCCTGCAGGCGAGGCCCCCAACACGGGTATTCCCATGGATCTTGCGCAAGCAATCCGCACGCTGAACGCATCAACCGGAGCCGCGCCACGCAGTGCAACCCCAGCGGGCGCGCCTGGCGGTAAAACTCCCGCACAGCAAGTCGGCACGCTGGGCTCAGGCAACTAACCAGCATTGATGGAGACGCACCATGCTTAACTTACAGATACAGGCGCGCAATACGGCGCCCCAGACGTTCACGGTGGATCACGATTGCACCATCGGCAAAGCTGAAAGCTGCGACATCGTGATCAAGGGCATGCTGGTCGGCAAGCTTCACGCGCGCATCATCAATCAGCAAAACGCGTATTACATCGAAGATCAGGGCGGCATTACCGCGACTCTGGTCAACGGTGAGCCTGTCACGCGCTACGGCCCGCTCACAAGCGCGGATACGATTGAAATCGGGACCACCACGCTCAAGGTGCTCGATAGCACGTCAGTGCAAGATCACGCCATGGCCGCCTTGTCACCCCATGCGCCAATCTCCGCGCCCGCCATGCAACAGATGGCGCCTCAGGCCAACGGCAATCATGGCCTCTCCAGCCAGGAAAACCAGGGGCATGGCATGGCTCACGCATCGCCCGCCCAGGCGCCGAACACGTCGCCCAACGCGGCGTTATTCGCACTGCCCCCCCAGGCCAAACCCGCTGCTGCCATGCCTGCCGCACCCAGGGAACAAAAAGCCCAGGCGCCACTGCGCCTGATGCCGGCACGCGTCAGGAAAACAGCGGCTGAAGTCGCAGCGTTAGCGCCAATCAATAGCCCGTCGGGCATCGAGTTGCGCAAGATGGCCCACATGCGTGTGATCGCCGCACTCGATTTGCGCCGCCTGAACGTCGCGCGCATGGAAGACGACGAACTGCGTCATACCGTCAACAGCACGCTGGACGAGATTCTGAAAAACGATCCCAGCTTCCGCAACACGAAAGTGCCGCTCGATGCGCTGAAAAAGGCCGTGTTCGACGAAATCATTGGGCTCGGCCCACTCGAAGAATTGCTGGCCGATCCGTCGATTACCGAAATCATGGTCAACTGCCACGATGAAATTTTCATCGAGCAAGCAGGACAGCTCAAGCGCTCGTCGGTGATCTTCACCGACGACCGCGCCGTATCAGGCGCCATCGAACGCATCGTCGCACCCATCGGCCGCCGTATCGATGAAAGCTCGCCGATGGTTGATGCGCGGCTGGCAGACGGCTCACGTGTCAACGCGGTGATTCCGCCACTCGCGCTCAAGGGCCCAAGCATCACCATCCGGAAATTCTCCAAAACCAAACTGGCGGGTGAGGATCTGGTGAATTTCGGCTCGATGTCGCCTGAGATGCTCGAGTTCCTGAATACCGCCGTCGAACAGCGCGCCAACATCATCATCTCGGGCGGGACGGGCTCGGGCAAAACAACCTTGCTCAACGTGCTATCGAGCTACATCCCGGACAACGAGCGGATCGTCACCGTCGAAGACGCGGCCGAACTGCAACTGTCGCAACCCAACCTCGTCTCGCTGGAAGCCCGGCCAGCCAATATGGAGGGCAAGGGTGCCGTGCATATCCGGGACCTCGTGAAGAACTGTCTGCGGATGCGCCCTGACCGCATCGTGATCGGAGAGTGTCGTGGCGGTGAAGCGCTCGACATGCTGCAGGCCATGAACACCGGCCATGACGGCTCACTCACCACGGCCCACGCCAACGCGCCGCGCGACTGTATCGCACGTCTTGAAGTGATGACACTGATGGCGGGTCTTGATCTGCCCGTGCAGGCAATCCGCGAACAGATCTGCTCGGCGGTGGACATCATCGTGCAACAGACCCGCTTTTCATGCGGCTCACGCCGGGTCACGCACATCACCGAAGTCGGCGGCATGGAGTCCGGCATCATCCAGTTGCAAGACGTGTTTGTATTCCGCCAGGAGGGTTACAACAGCGACGGCAAGATCTCGGGCACATTCGTGCCAACCGCCTACATTCCTGATTTTTACCAGGACCTGATCCGCCGCCACATTCCTGTGAATACCGAGATTTTCACGCGCGAATCAGCAGAATAAGGCTACCGTCATGAATCCTCTTTTTATGCTCGTACCGTTTTTCTGCTGCGTCCTTGTTGCCATCTGGTTTTTTATGCGGCTGGGCAAAACGGCGCTATCCACCCGTTCGCGCCATATGGCGAACGAAGTGGAAGCTTCGCTAGCGGAAGCCTTTGTGTTCGTGAACCGGCAAAAGGTCGCTACATGGACCATGATCGCCATGTTCGCGTTGCCGCTCATCGCGTTCCTGCTCAGCAAGAACATCCTGCTCGCCCTCGCCACGACGCCGCTCGCATTGATGCTGCCCAAGCGCGTGCTCGCGTCCATGCGGCAAAAACGCGTCGCGGCCCTTGAAAAGCAGTTGCCCGACGCGCTGCTGATGATGGCTGGCGCATTGCGTGCCGGCGCCAGTTTCCCGATCGCGCTCGAAAGCGTGGTGCAGGAATCCGCGCCGCCCATCTCGCAAGAGTTCGATTTGCTGATGCGTGAAATCCGCCTCGGCGTGGATCTCGACATGGCCATGCGCAATGTCGAAAAACGCATCCCGGTACCCGACTTCATGATGGTGACCGCAGCCGTGACCATCGCGCGCGAGGTCGGCGGCAACCTGGCCGAAGCGCTTGAATCCGTCGCCAGCACGCTGCGCGCAAAACTGCAAATGGAAGGAAAAATCAAGGCGCTCACCTCGCAAGGCCGGATGCAAGGCATCGTCATGACAGGCCTGCCGATCTTCCTGATGCTGATATTGCGCTGGATGGAACCCACGGCAATGGCACCGCTTTTTAGCGAACCGGTTGGCTGGGCCACGCTTGGCGTGATCGCGGTCATGGAGTTCCTTGGCTACAAATCGATCACCAAGATCACCAACATCAACGTGTAACCATGCTGCTCTTTCTCTCGCTTCTCACCACGGCAGGCGTCATGCTGTTCGCCTTCATCGCCTTCAAGTCAGTGGGTCAGCTAACAGGCGATGTGCCGCTTGAAAACCGTACCTATCTCGATCCACTCCCAAAAGGATTGCGCCTGATCTGGCCGCTGGTGAACTTTGTCGATCACCACTTCGGTTCGCTATACAGCGCCAGACAAATTGCCAAAATCGAAGAGCGCCTGCGTCTTACCTCGCTGCTCTTTCTGATGAGCGCGCGGCAGTTTCTGTCGATGTCGCTGATCGTTTCGATACTCACCATGTTCGTCACGCTGGGACTGATGTACCTGCTGCACATATTCTCTCTGCCGATCCTGCTGGGCGTCACACTGCTCGCCTACTACTACCCCATCCTCTGGACCCGTGACGTAAGACGCCGCCACGTCGCGGCCATCCAGCGCCAATTGCCAATCTATCTGGACTTCCTGACGCTCGCGGTCGAAGCGGGGCTCAACATCAACGGCGCGATTCAGAAAGCCGTCGAAAAAGGCCCGGACGGCCCGCTGCGGCGCGAATTCGAACACGTGCTGCGCGATTTGAAATCCGGCTTGAGCCGCACCGAAGCGCTGCGCCGCTTCGATGGACGGCAAAACATCAAGGAAATTTCGAACCTGGTCGGCGCGGCCATTCAGGCTGAACGGATGGGATCAGGCCTGGCGAAAACACTGCGCTTCCAGTCTGAACAGCGCCGCTCGGAGCGCTTCCAGCGTGCTGAAAAACAGGCCATGGAAGCCCCCGTCAAGCTGGTGTTTCCACTGCTCCTGTTTATCTTCCCGGTCACCTTCATCGTGCTGGGCTTTCCTATCGTCATGAAATTCGTTCAGGACGGCCTGCTGTGATCTTTACCCGTCTCACCCTTCATCAACGTGACATTGGGGTTCGGGTGGCTACCACGCAAACGGCAAAGGAACGTATGCGTGGCCTGCTCGGCCGCGATCAACTGGCCGATAACGAAGCGCTGCTGCTCAAGCCCTGCCGTTCGATCCATACCTTCGGCATGCGCTTTGCCATTGACGTGCTGTTTCTCGACCGCCATCAACGTGTGGTGGCGATTCATCCTGAAGTGCCACGCAACCGGATGCGCCTGAACCTGTGCGCGACTCAAACGCTCGAAATGCGAGCCGGTGCCGCCTATGCGCACGGTATCCGTGTGGGCGACCTACTGGTTTTCGAGGCGCTGTCGTGAACCCCCTACGTTGCAAGCCCGCATCATCGATGAGCCGCATCCGTCGCAGGTCAGGCCAGGCGGGCCAGTCGATGACCGAATTCATCATCATTGCGCCGCTGTTGCTGTTTTTCTGCCTCGCCATCGTGCAGTTCGCGCTGATGTATCAGGCGAAAGCGACACTCGACGTCGCTGTGCTGGAAGCCGCCCGCGAAGGTGCGGTCAATCACGGCTCGATGCGGGCGATGCAAAGGGGTCTGGCACGCGGGCTGATGCCGCTTTATGCGCGAACCGCGAGCGCGGAAGGCGTTGCAGGTGCGGCAAGACTCGCCTCACTCGCGTCGATCCATGCGGCTGTCATTACCATCGTCAACCCCACGCCCGAAGCCATTCAGGCATATGCCGTGCCCCAGCGCGATATGGCAACGGGTATCACCTATACCCAGATTCCGAATGATTCACTGGCCTATCGCAACTCAACGCCAGCGCCAGGCACTGTCAGCATCCAGGATGCCAACCTGTTGAAAATCCGCGTTCACTACTGCTATCCGATGTATGTGCCGTTAGTGAACAAGGTGATTTACTACGCGACCAACATGATTGGCAACCCCGGCCCGAGCGGGATTCTGTCCGACAACTCTGTCGGCACCGGCAGTCAGGGCAATCCGGGCAATCCGGATAACCAGTGCAATATCTATCTGCAGGATGGCGTGACGTCGGGCCGCTGGCCCATTGGGCTTGAATCAGAAATGATCGTGCGCATGCAGTCGTCTTTCCGGCCATCCGCCGCGGCGGATGGCTTGAAGCCGGACGAAAAGCCATGATGCAGTTCATTCCGGGCCTCCCCTCTATTCGTGCTATCCGTGTCAATCAGGCACGGCGCGGGTCAAAGGCCGTGCTGGCCGGACTGCTGTGTGTGGCGGCCCATGCGCATGCCTCGTCGGTCGTGATGATGATCGGTGGCGTAAAAAACGCAAAGCATGCGAGTGCTATAGCCCAGAAAAGCGTCCCGGCCAGCACCGTGGAGATCGCGCAACCTGAACGCAAAATGTCGGTGGTCACGTCATACAGCGCATCGGGCCCGAGCTTGTCCACCTTCTCGCCAGGCGCGCTGTTCGCCAGTGCGCCGTCCGGTTCGGTGTCATCGCGCGTGACAGCGCTCACCCCGCTGATCGCCGACGTCGCACATGCCGCGCAGATTGACAGCGCACTGCTCATGGCCGTGATCGATGTCGAATCCGGCGGTAATCCGCAGGCAATTTCGCCCAAAGGGGCAACGGGGCTGATGCAGTTAATGCCGGCAACGGGTTCGCGTCATGGCGCAGTCAATCTGTTCGATCCACGGCAGAACATCATGGCGGGAGCGCGCTATCTGCGTAAGCTCATGCAGCAGTTCGGCAAGGTCGAACTGGCGTTAGCGGCATATAACGCCGGCGAAGGTGCGGTGATGAAATACGGGATGCAGATCCCGCCTTATAACGAAACCATGGCTTACGTGCCCAAGGTGCTAGGCCGGTATCAGCATTACCGGTTGTCCTCCGCTATCCCGGCGCACGTCGCGCCTGAAAGCAGGCAAGGCCATTTCATACAGGTACGGCAAACGCTCAATGCGGAGTCTGGCAAACGATAAAGCCCCGGACAGGCAATCATGCTCATCCAGGGCATCAGGGTTAAACAAATAAAATAATGCGGTTCAGCCTCAGGCTCAGCTTCCGCTAGCGGACGCGTCCGACCATTGCCCAAGCGCCGTATTAAGGCCGTCCATGCCATCGGCCACCAGATACAGAAGGCTCTGCACAAACGCGAAATTCTGCTCCCTGGCGGCTTGTTCCACCAGGGTCGCCAGCGCAACCAGCATGGAACAGCGCAGCATCTTCAGCGACCCATTCAGCCGGTGCGCGACCGCGCGCAGTTCGTCCGGCGCTTCGCGTCCAAGCGCACCCTGCAACTGCACCACGCTCTCGCTATTGGTTGCAATCAGCAAGCGTGCGATATCCTGCGCAACGCTGCGGTCGCCGCAGGCGAGTTCATTCAGTTGTGACGGAATCTTCTGGCCATCTTCAGCGGAAAATACCGCGTAGCCGTAGCGCACCAGCGCCGCGACAATCTCATCCGCCGCGCCAGGTATCGGCACGACCTCATCGAATGGCACACCGTTGGCGTCAGTCATGCCCTCCGTTAATTGCACGGGGACCACCGCGAAACACGGACAACTTAAGCGGCTATCACTACACTGGAACGCTTTGGGTGCCGCGCCAGAAGAACAATCCACCAGTACCAGACGAATGCTGCATAACGCGTCGGCCCGCCAGCCTGGAACAGCATAAAACCCCAGCTTGCCAAGCGCCGCTCCCAAACCGCTGGCCTCGCCCCATCGCGGATCGGTACTTACCAGTAACGCGAGGCTCATCGACCATCCATCCTGGCAAAAAGTGCGCCGCTCATTGCGGTACCGCGACGCGACAGCGCCGGGCCAAATCAACCAGCTCGACCATCGAATTCACGCGCAGCTTTTGCATGATCCGGGTTTTGTGGCTGCTCACCGTTTTATTGCTGATAAACAGCGCATCACCCACTGCCTTGTTCGACATGCCCTTGGCTAGCATTTGCAGGATCACCAGTTCCTTGTCGCTGAGCAGTTGCAGATTGTCTGATTCGGGCACGGACTCGGCGAGCGTGACCTGGCTTGTCGTAGCCAGCACCGGGAACACCGTGTACCCGGCAAGTACCGCCTCAACACTGCGCATGATGTCGCGTAATTCCTGCGACTTACTTAAAAAACCTTGCGCGCCCGCCCGCAACGCCCGCGGCACAAAGGTTTCCTGATCCTGTCCCGATAGCACCAGCACGCGCACATCCGCATGCACCAGTTTGAGCCGGGCAATCACATCCAGTCCGCTAATGCGTGGGATATCGAGGTCAAGAATGACGAGATCGGGCATATGGACCCGTGTCATTTCGATGGCAGCCTGCCCGTTATCAGCCTCGATGATTTCGGTAACGCCGATCAGTTGCGTGAGATGGGTCTTAATGACAAGGCGGAGCGCTGGATGATCATCGACGATCAATATGGTCGTCATCTCGAACTTCTCCTAAAAAAATCTTGGTATTTAATATATCGACTACCTAAAATTCGGCAACTCCAGCAATGACAATTTTTTGACATTTCTTAAGGTAGTAGTAATACAGCTTATGAAATTTCTCTACTTGCACAATGAAATCTCACTGAACAAAAATACAAAATCAAGATAAACATAGTGAGACAAAATTTAGCCGCAGTGCAGTATCTATATACGACACTCAACGCTAAAAATTCATGCTGTAGATGCAGTAACCAAGGCCGTTCAAACCTGCATGCAACATGGCCCAAGGCTCATTAATATTTACAGGCATTTACAAGAATTTACAAACGGCTTATCTCGATTTCGACCCGGCGATTGGGTGCAAGGCATTGAATCAGCGCTTTACGGTCTTTTTGATGGCAGCTCACCAATGGCTTGGCCGATCCAAAACCCGTCGCTGTCATCGGCAAGTCCACCCCGTGCTTGCGCAAATACGACTGAACCGTCTGCGCCCGCTTTAATGAGAGTTTCTGGTTATAGGTCACGCGGCCCATCCGGTCCGCGTAACCATTGATTTGCATGCTGCGCACGCTGGCGCCGCGCTCACGCAAAACCTTCACCAGCGCATCCAGTTCGGCTTTGCCCTCAGGCCGCATGCCCGTTTCATCACCGCGATCAAAAACGAAGAGCGAATCCGCCTTGAACGACACTTTGTCCTGGATGGGAGCCGGTGGCGGCGCAGGTGGCTTGCACTCCAGCGTGGCTTGCGCCGAGCGCTTAAGCATGTCCTGGACGTTTGGCAGCAGTTTTTCGGCAGCGGAAAAATTACGTCTCCATGCGTAATGGCCCGCGCGCATCAGCTCAACCTCGGCACAGGCAAGCGGTTGCTGGGCCGTGGGGCAACTGGGCAGCGTCGGGTTCGCCTTGATCGCGTTGGCAATATCCCACAGGTCCGGCCGTACCATGGATACCGTCCGCAACACAGGGTTGGCGGCGGAAATCGCGCTTCGTTGCGCCAGATTGCCCGTGATAAGCGCGGCCTGGCCAATGGCTTCTTCGACGAAACCCCAGTTGTCTCCCGCTTTGAGTTCTTGCTGCGCCACATCGACCCAGCATTGCGCCTTGGCACGAAAGTAGCTGTCCGGCGCTTGCGGGAGCGCATCAATGCGTTGCTGCAAATTGTCGAGCACCTCACCCCGTTTGCCAATCGGGCCATAGGTGTCAATCCACTCGCGTGTCACCGCGCCCGCCGAAGCGTTCTGCGCCGCGCCGAGGCCTGTCTTGAGCACGGTGTCGTCTTCGATGCCCAGCTGCTCACGAGCCGCTTGTCCCGCGCATCCAGATACCGCTAGCGCACAGGCCAGCATGGTTAATTTAAATTTCATCGCTTCCTGAGCCAAATTTATCGCTTCCGAGAAGTGACTAAGGATAGAGATGCAAAGCCATATTTACATACAGAAAATTCCTAAACTATGCAGAGACAGTAATTTTTTTGCAAAAATGAAACAATATGTTTTAAAGATAAAAAGCAAATCAAAAACACGATATTGATTTATAAATTATCTTTATTTAATCGCATTTTTTTATGAGGTGGCGCAGCGGGTTATTTATCTGCTGCCCAACCACCCCAGATAAGACCTCAGGCCACTGCCCGCGCGGCACTGCGGCCGCGCAGCCATTCCAGCGCGAGCAACAGGCAAGTCGAAAAAACAATCAGGATCGTCGCCAGCGCGGCAATCGTCGGGCTGATGTTCTCGCGGATGCCGGTAAACATCTGCCGCGGCAGCGTGGTTTGCTGGGCGCCCGCAAGAAACAGCGTGACCACCACCTCGTCGAATGACGTCGCAAACGCAAACAGCGCCCCGGAAATCACGCCCGGCGCAATCACCGGTAACGTGATGCGGAAAAACGTATGCAGCGGGCTCGCGCCCAGCGACTGGCTAGCGCGCACGAGGTTGTAATTGAACCCCTGAAGCGTTGCAGCCACCGTGGTCACGACAAACGGCACCCCCAGCGAGGCATGCGCGAGGATCAGCCCGAGGTAGGTGCTCGCCATCCCCAGCGGCGCGAAAAACAGGTACATGCCCACGCCGACCACGACCACCGGCACGATCATGGGTGAAATCAGGATCGCCATCAGCAGCGTCTTGCCGCGAAAGTTCGCCTTGTTCAGGCCGATGGCGGCCAGCGTGCCCAGCACGGTCGCCACGAGGGTTGCGGACGGCGCGACGATAAAGCTGTTTTTGGCCGCCAGACGCCAGTCGCTCGAACCGATCAGGTTTTCGTACCAGCGCAGCGACCAGCCTGGGATCGGATACACCAGAAACGTACTCGAGGAAAACGACAGCGGCACGATCGCCAGCACCGGCAAGATCAGATACAGCAACGTCAGCGCCGCCAGGCCGCGCAGCACGAAGTACCACACCCGTTCGAGCAGCGACGTATGCGGCGCAAACACCGGTTTTGAGAATTTCATCACGCCAGGGCTCCGTAGCAGGTTTAACCAGAATTTCAGCCGAGATTCGCTGGCGAACGCGTGAAGCGTCCGTAGATCACATACAGCACGAGTGTCGCTGCCAGCAGCAGGCCGCCCAGCGCACAGGCCATGCCCCAGTTGATCGTCACATTGGTGAAGTAAGCGACGTAATAGCTGACCATCTGGTCATCGGGGCCGCCGAGCAAGGCTGGCGTGATGTAGTAGCCAATCGCCAGGATGAACACCAGCAGCGCACCCGCGCCGACGCCGGGATAGGTCTGCGGCACATAAACCCGCCAGAACGCGGCAAACGGATGGCTACCTAGCGACACCGCAGCACGCTGGTAGGTGGGCGGGATAGATTTCATCACGCTGTACAGCGGCAAAATCATGAACGGCAGCAGGATATGCGTCATCGAGATATAAACGCCGATGCGGTTGAACAGCAACGGCAGCGGCGTCTGCAACAACCCACTGCCCACCAGCGCCTTGTTCACGAGGCCTTCGGTTTGCAACAGTACGATCCATGCGGCCACCCGCACGAGGATCGAAGTCCAGAACGGAATGAGCACCAGAATCATCACCAGATTGGCGCGCCGCTCGGATAGCGTCGAGATCCAGTAAGCCAGCGGATAACCCAGCAGCAGCGCGCACATCGTGACCACCGCGCCAATCAGGAAGGTTCGGCCGAAAACGGTCAGGTAAATACGCTGGTCGGTATGCGTCGGGGCGATGTGGCCAAACGCGTCTTGCCGATGATCCAGCGATGCCAGCAGATAAAACGGCGAATACGCCCGGCCATTTTTCGCAATCGCCTGCCAATAACCGACTTCGGCCCAGCGCGGATCGACGTCAAGCAGTCGCGCCCGGATTTGTGCCGCAGGCAGCGTACGGCCATTGTCGTCGGCCATGGGCATCGCGCGAGCCGTTTTCGAGACGAGCGAGCGAAACCCTGGAATCTCCGTATTGAGCCGCCGCGCCAGCCCCCCAGCGCTTCGCCGTTTTTCGCCACGCTCAGATCAGCCGCGAGCGCGGCATAAGCACTATCGGCAGGAGGCGTCTTGCGATCCCATTCGCGCAAGGCCTCCACCGTATGCGGCAGTGCCGACACCACCTCGGGGTTCTGCACCGCGCGCGTCAGCAGCACGCCGATCGGAACCACGAAGATCAGCAGCAGAAAAATAGCGAGCGGCGCAACGAGCAACAGCGCCATCGCGCGTTTTTTCGCTTCGGCGACCTTGAGCTCGCGTTTCAGTTTGACTAACGCTTCGACTGTCGAGTCAGCGGCGATCGTTATAGTGCTCACGCTTGAGGTCTCCTGCATGGCGGTTAACCGCGGCTGGCCTCAAGGCCAGCGGTGGAGCGGTAAACAATGAACGATGAACGATGGATGGTGGGAGAGCATGGCGCCATGCACGGAATACCGCATGCATCACGCGCCGGGCGCCGGGCGCCGGGTCTCTGATTCCAGTTTTAGCTTGGGCCTCGCATTCAGGCGGCGGCACCGAACACGCGCAGATGCTCTGGCGCGAACTCGAGTGCAACCGGCACGCCTGGCGCGAAGGTATCAAGCGCGGGGGTACCGAGCGGCACCTTGACGAAGCATTCGTTTTGCTCGCGCAGCCCGCAGCGCATGCGCACGTGGTCGCCAAAATAAATCAGCCCGCGCGCCTCGCCCGCGAGCGCATTGCTGCCCGTGCGCGCCGCCCCTGCCACGAGATGCATGCGCTCGGGCCGGATGCAGGCGACAGCCGCCATGCCCGCTTGCACGCCGTCGATATTGCGCCCCTTCAGGCGCGTGCCATCCAGCAGATGCAGTTCGCAGAATTCGCCTTCGACGCTGACGATCGTGCCGCGCAACTGGTTGCTGTCGCCGATGAAATTGGCGACGAACTCATTGCCAGGCGATTCATACAGCCGCTCCACGCTATCGAGCTGCTGCACGATGCCTTTATCGAAGACCGCGACGCGATCGGACATCGTCAGCGCCTCGCCCTGATCGTGCGTGACATAAACGAAGGTCAGGCCCAGCTTCTCGTGCAGCGATTTAAGTTCGTATTGCATGTGCTCGCGCAATTGCTTGTCGAGCGCCCCAAGCGGCTCGTCCATCAGCACGAGCTTCGGCTCGAACACCAGCGCCCGCGCCAGTGCGATGCGCTGTTGCTGGCCACCCGAAAGCTGCGCCGGATAGCGTTTGCCAAAACGCTCCATCTGCACCATTTCAAGCGCATGCTGCACGCGTGCAACGCGCTCGCGCGCCGGAATCTTGCGCACCGTTAGCGGATACGCGATGTTCTGTTCGACTGTCAGATGCGGAAACAGCGCGTAGTTCTGAAACACCATGCCGATATCGCGCTTATGCGGCGGTACCGTATTGAGCAAGGTGCCATCCAGCCAGATTTCACCGCCCGTCGGGAATTCAAACCCCGCCAGCATCATCAGGCACGTCGTTTTGCCCGACCCGGATGGCCCTAGCAGCGTCAAAAACTCGCCTTTGTAGATATCGAGATCAAGCTGCTTGACGACAAGTGTTTCGCCGTCATAGGTCTTGCGCACCCCGCGAAAGCTGACGATCACGTCGCTGGTCTTCATCGTTCCTGTCCCCCTGTCTATGGCTCATCGGGCTTAAGCCCGGGTTACCGAACCGGCTTGCCCTGCCGTCACGGCTCAATGCCGCGCGATTATTTCAAGATAATTTTTACGTGACCCACTATAGCCGCTTGCCGTGTGGCCATTAAAGCCAATTCATTAATCCGCATAAGTCCACTTTCCTGCGTGGACTGATGCGGCATCGGGTAGATGACAGGCGGGTGGTGGATGAATTACAGGGTTCTTACTTCAGACCAAAATCCACCCGCGTGGTCGCGCCTTTATCGCTGATGCCCTTGGCATCGAGCTTGGGCGCAACGATGAAAATGCGGCTGCTGTCGATCTTGCCTTCGAAGTATTGCCGCACGTGTTGGGTACGGCGCTGGGCGAGCTCGCGCAGACTGGCCTCGTCGACGGACGCGTGTTCCGCCAGCGCCTGTTTCATCACCTCATCGGGCTGGGATTTGGTCATTCCAATCAGGTTGCGTGGTTTTTTGAAGTCAGCGTTCTTGTACGCTTTCGTCAGATATTTGCTGTATTCGTCGGGCGTGACCGTGACCGTGGACAAATCAATGCTTTCACCATTGCCCACCAAACCCTTGATCTTTTGCTGCTTCACCAGCCGCTCCACGTATAGCTCACGCAACGCGGGCTCGTCGAGCTTGGGGTCAACGCGGCCAATCAGGTCGAGGCGGATCGATGGCTTGTCCGCCAGGGCTCGGGCGATCGTGTCGAGTTTTTTGTCCGAGGCGGCGGAAAGCTTCGCCGAGCCGGGTTCGAATTCGACGTAGCCCAGTTCCTGGCCATTGCCGCCAAACGCGCTGGCCAACAGCGTGAACGGCGCGGTCACCGCTTTTTGCAGCAGGTTCAGCAGCGCGTGCCAGATCAGCCCGCCCAGACTGAACTCCGGGTTGTCGAGCGAGCCGTGCACCGGAATATTCACGTCGATTTCACCGCGTGAATTTTTTAACAGCGAGATCGCTAGCCGAACCGGCAGCCTGGTCGCCGTTTTGTTGTCGACGTGATCGCCAAACGTCAACTGGTCGATGAACAGATGGTTATTCGCGCTCAACTGGTTGTTTTCGAGTTTGTAATGCAAATCGACATTGAGCTTGCCTTTGGTAATCGGGTAGCCCGCGTACTTCGCCGAATACGGCGTCAGGTTGGTCAGCGCAATGCTGTGGGCCGTGGCGGTCAGATCGAGCGCGGGCTTCTGGATCAACGGGTTGACCGTGCCGCGAATCGCCAGCGGCCCGTTCGCTGCGAGTTGCGCATCGATATCGACGGCCGCCGAGGTTTTGGATTCGGTGCCAAAAGCGCCCACGGTGCCCTTGATATGCACGAGGTCCGCGGTGAAATTCGGCTTGATGAAGTTATCGGTGTATTTCACCCGGCCGTTTTGCAGCACCAACTGGCCAAAATGCAATCTGACCGGATGCTGGGGCGGGGCCGCCGCGACCACGGTAGCCGGAACCGATGCGCCTGAGGCGGCGTCGGCAGTGGCGGCGCTGGCGACGAAGGCAGGCTCCGGCGCTGACGCTGACACAGGCGCTGATGCGGCCTCCGGTGTCAGTGGCACAGGCTCATGCCCGTCGCTCGCCGCACCGCGCGTGAGCGACTGTGCGGCACCGGTTTTCTGGGCGACGACCTCTTTCAGATTCAGCTTGCCTTGCGCATCGAGCATCACGCGGCCATAGAAATGGGCGAACGTCACGCGGGCGGTATCAATATCCACGCCACTCGCGTCGTAGTTGGCCTTGAGGCCCGTGAACGCCAGCGAGCGCCAGCCCGCGAAGGAATCGGAAGTCACCTTGTCGAGCATGCGCACGTCCACCAGCGCAGCGTCGCCGCGATAAGTGGCTTTCAGGGCGCGCGCCTGGCTGAGCGCCAGGTGACCGTTGGCATTCAGCCAGGCACTGGCAATCACGGTGTTGAGCGCCTGGCCGAAGTACGGCTCGAACGCCGTGGTATCGAGCCGCTGGGCATTGAGTTTCAGCGAAAGCTTGAGCGGCGTGGGGGTCACCTCGCCGCTGGCCGCCAGCGTGCCCTTGCGGTTGAGCGTCACGCGCAGATTCAACGGCAGCGGGCGCTTCATATCCTGGCTGATCTGCCGCACGTTCAGTTGCAAGGGCGCAAGCGTCAGCTTGACGGGCCGCGGGGTACTGCGGTCAAGCCAGGTCGCGCTGCTATCCGTCAGATTCAGCTCGCCAATCGAATAGCGCCAGCCGGGCTCCTGTTCGAGTTTTTTCAGGGCGCTGCGCGCTGGGGCAGCCTGATGCGGCCCGGCGAGCGCCGCCAGGTCGATGCGCCCGTCTTTCCAGCGTTCGGCGTTGAGCGTGAGGCCGCTCGCGTCAACACGGGCGATTTCGGCCAGGCGAGCCGGCACGTCAACCTGTTTCACTTCGATGCGGCCTTGCGCGAGGGTCAAGGCCGGGGCCTTGCTGCGCGGCGCTGCGAGCTTGAGCGCCTGCACGGTCAGCGCACTTTCGCCCAGCTTGAGATTCAGCGGTGTCTGACTCCAGTCCGCACTGACGCTCGCGTTGGCCGATACCGTGCCCGCGCTCACCTGAGCGGCCGTCACGCCATCCAGATACGGCTGCAACAGCGGCAAGGATAAGGTTTTGAGATCGATTTGCGCCAGCGCGGTATGCGTTGCCAGGCCCAGCGTGCCTGCGGCATCGAGCGAACCCGGCGCATCGCGGAAGGCGGTACTCAGCGTGAAATGCGCGGGGGTTTTGCCGAGCGTCGAGAAATCGGCGAGACCGACGGCGATCTTCGTCAAGCCGAGTTGCGTCGGCCGTGACGCGGCGGCATCGCTGAAATTGAGCGTGCCGTTGTTCAGCGCAAAATGTTTGACCGACAGGTTAAGGGGAGCCGCCTTGGTCGCGGCAGTCGCGGCATGCGCCACAGGCGTCTTGCTGGCGCCTGCCGCAGGTTGGGCGACGGGCGCTTGGGCCGCCAGCATCCGCTCAATGCTCAAGACCCCGGCCTTGTCGCGCGCCAGATTGACGGTTGGCGCCTCCACGCGGATCTCATCGAAGCGATAGCTGTGTTTCAGGGGCTCAAGCGTCGCGGCGGCGAGGTGCAACGCCTGCGCCGCAAAAAAGGGCTTGTGCTGGGCGTCGAGCAGATGAACCTGGGTCAGATCCGTGGTGCCGCTCACGCGCAGCGTCGGGGCCTCGCCGGACATCTCGAAGTCCATTTTGAGATTGACCGAGAGCTTGCCGGACTGCACGACAACCGGCAGTTTGACCGGCACATAGGACAGCAGGCGCGGCACATCGAACCCAGAGAAACGCAACGCTACTTCGGATTCACGCGAGGCCATAAACGGCTTGGTCTTGCCATTGAGCTCCAGCGGGTTGCCGTTGAGCCGTGCGCGCAGCAGCGGCTCAACGAAAATATCGGTTTTCGTGGGTAGCGTGGCGATGAATGGAATACCGAGCTTCCAGTGATCGAGCACATGTTTCTCGCCAAGCAGACGGTCGTCGAACGTGATCTGGCCATTTTCGAGGCGAATATTCGACACGGAAAACAGCGCGGGCTTGCTCCCAGGGGCGGCGGGCTTCGAGAATTTTTCGATGAGATCCGTGAAATTGAAACGTTGCGCGCCGTAGCGCACGAGATGCACACGCGGCGAATCAATCCGCACCTCGTTGATGACCGGCGCCGCGTGCAACAGCGAACTCCACGATGGACGCACCAGCAGGCGTTCGATATCGACGAAGGCTCCCGCGCCGTCACGCTCGCCGATATGGATGCGGTTCGCTTCGAGGCTGAGGGTGTACGGATTGAGTGCGATGCGGCCAATGCTGACAGGCCGCTCAAGCTGTTTGCCGAGCTGCTGTTCAGCGACATGGCGGATCAGGGGGGGGCCGGCAAAAAAGCCCAGCAGACCCGCGACCACGAGAAAAATAATGAGCCCAATCACGCCCCGGCGAAGGCGTGACATGCAGGTAGCAAGTGTTGTTCGATTTATGAATGCCATGTTCGACCATGTATGACGCGGCGGATAATCCGCTGCAATGACGAAGTTCCAGCCCGCAGCCAGTATACGCATACGCGCTACGCGTGACGCTTTGGGCCCCCTGCTACGGCAGCGCCTGCTTCGCTGCTTGCAGCTGATCGTCGCTGGCCGCCGCTTATTTTCGCTTAGCCCGCCGCTGTGCTTGCGGCACCACGGCAGGCGGCTGCCAGCCGTCCCCTTCCGCGCCACCCAGCGCCTCCAGCTGCGGCGCATAGAGCCGCAGCACGAGTTCAAAAGCACCACGTGGCACAGGCAGCCAGTTCGCGGCCTTGACCCGGCTAGCGGAGAGCACCACCTCTAACGAGCCATCGGCATTGCGCCTGGCGCCGTGACGCTCGCCACCGCTCACGCTGCGCTGTGCGCCCTGGCCCAGCGCACCATCGGGCGTATAAGCCGTGAGCGACCAGAAACCTCGTACTGGCGGCAACTGGCCCGGCGCGAAACGTACGACATAGCGTTTCGCGCCATTCAGCGGCTGCCCCCGGCTATCCGTGCGCACCCACGCGCGCAGTTCATCGCGTAGCGTGCCAATGCCTGGCTGCGTCGAGGCCGCGAACGCCCGCAACGCGTAATCCGTGCCGTACTGGCCGACCCCATCGCCTAGCCAGGACCAGCCCTTGTCCGTCATCAAATTTGACGGTGCGGTGGCCACTCGCTCCCGGCCTGTGGCCACACCCCGCTCTATCTGGGAGAGCCGGGCCCCCGTGGGCATGCGCAGCGGCGCGCCGGGCTTCACGCCAATCTCGGCGAGTCCTTGCAGCGCATGCGCATCGGCCGTCGCGGGCGGATTATCCCCAAGTGCCTCGGCCAGGCGTCCGAAAAAAGCGCCAGCCGGCAGCGCGGCGAGCTGCGCTGCCGGCGTATCAGGCAAAGACACAGCGGTGTCAGGGCGATCACTACGCGCTACCGCGCTGAACGCGCGCTGCTGGCCGAGATAAACGCTCAGCGGCTCGACCCGCATGGCGCGTTGCAAGCCGCGCACCGCCGCGATATCGCGCGGCCCATTCGCCTGAACCCGGACATTCGCCCATAGATAGCGCGTCGGTACCTCGACACGCGTCACGCTGCGCGGCAGGGTGCCCTGCCAGCCCGGCCCGACGAAGGCGATGGTTTGCGCCTTGAGGCCCGTCACCCGGGACGGGCCTGGCGTATCCGCCGACCAAACTACATTGGTCCACATGTCGAGCACGCGGGCATCGGCATAACGCCCGCCGAAATTAGGCAAGGTCAGCACGACCGGCTCCGCGCCGACATCGAGCCAGCCGCTGGAAGCAAGCGTATCGAGACTGGGAAAAGCCGGATTCAATGCCCCCGGCGAAGGCAGCGCGCGCGCGTGCCGCAGCGCGTTCAGGCTCTCCTGACCAGGCCCGGCACCAATGGCGGTGTCGCGTGCGGTAGTCATCAGCACCAGCGGATAGCCAAAAACATAGGCATCGGCGGCCTGATCCTGAACCCAGCTTCCCGCTCGTGAAGCCGTCTCAGGCGGCGAGGCCGCACAACCCGCCAGCACAACAAGACTGACAAGGACGGCGCAAGTCTTGCGCCAGGCAAACAGCGTGCGGTGATTGCTTTTCATTGTTGGTGTCAAGCGGATGGAAGAAGAACCGGTTGAAAGCATCGCTAGCCTCTTGGTCGTGCCTGTGCAAGGTGTCATGGCCAGCCCGATAATGACGCTGACGCACGCCCCTCAGCAACGCTGCAAAACGGCAGTTGTATCGCATCCGCCGCACCCCGACAAGTCTCTCGCACAATCGTGCAACGCTGCTGCAGCGCGGTATCGTAGCGTTTCCGCATGAAACTTGCCGGCACTACGCCCAGGGTTTGTATTCATCGCCGTCCTTATCGGAGTTCCGTATGTATTTGCCCGCGCATTTCGCAGAAAACCGCTCTGAACCGCTGCACCAGCTCATCGCAGATCATCCCTTTGGCACGCTGGTCACACAGGGTCCGGCCGGGCTGGATGCCAACCATCTACCGTTTGACTTCGCACCAGATAACGGGCCGCTCGGAACGCTGCGCGCCCACGTGGCACGGGCTAATCCGGTCTGGCAGGAAGCGGCGGCACAGGAGACCCTGGTGATTTTTCAGGGCCCGGCGGCTTATATTTCGCCGAGCTGGTATCCAGACAAGCATGAAACCCATCGGCAGGTACCCACCTACAACTATATGGTGGTGCATGCCCACGGGCGGATCGTAGTGCGCGACGACGAAAAGTTCCTGCGTGGCCTCGTCGGCCGGTTGACGCGCAAGATGGAAGCCCACGAAGCCCAGCCCTGGAAAATGAGCGACGCGCCCGCCGATTTCATGACTCAGATGCTGGCTGCCATCGTCGGGTTGGAGATCGAAATCACGCGGCTGGTCGGCAAATGGAAGCTCGGGCAGAACAAGGCCGTGCGCGACCGGCTAGGCCCAGCTGTGGCGCTGGAGGCACGCGGCGGCGAGCAGCAGGTCGCGCTGGCCGGAGCGATACGTGAGAGCCTGCCGCCTTCTGAGCGTTAAGCGCTGAGGCTGAGGGCTGGGATAAAACACGGAAGATCACGCTCAACCGGACGCAACGCTTGAGGCAACGGCTCCGCGAACTCATCGCTCGCCCGTGCTTGACCTTCCCAGTACAGGAAGGTTGACACTACCGGCATGACTCGTCTTCCTTCATTCCGGATACCGCACAACCATGACTGATCTTTCCCTTTCCCCCTCGCCTCCGCATCCTCCACAACACGCCGGGGCACCGGCCGCACCCCTTGCCACCATCGAGCTTCAGCTAGGCGGCATGACCTGTGCATCCTGCTCCGCCCGCATCGAAAAAGCGCTGGCGAAAGTCCCTGGGGTCGCCTCCGTCACAGTCAATCTCGCCACCGAACAGGCCAGCGTGCACCTGCATGCCGAAGTCGATCCCGCGCAACTGGTTGCAGCCGTCACGAAAGCCGGTTATGAGGCGACCGTGCGCCTGCCGCCCGAAGCCGCCGCCAGCCTGCCCGCCGATATCACCGATGTCGCCGGTGTCGCCGATGTCACGCCAGGCAGTTCGCCACGCCTGTCAGCCAGCCAGCGCGAACTCGTGCTGGTGCTGGTTTGCGCCGCCCTCACGCTGCCGCTCGCGCTGCCGATGTTCGGCGCCTGGGCGGGTCTCCATCTGATGCCCCCGGTCTGGCTGCAGTTCGTGCTGGCCTCGATCGTGCAGTTTGTCTTCGGCGCGCGCTTTTACCGGGCCGCGTGGCGCGCGGTGCGGGCGGGCAGCGGCAACATGGACCTGCTCGTGGCGCTCGGCACCTCGGCGGCGTATGGCGTCAGCGTGTATCAACTGGCCAGCCACGCCGGTAGCAGCGCCACCTTGCATCTGTACTTCGAGGCTTCAGCGGTCGTCATCACGCTGGTGCGCTTTGGCAAGTGGCTCGAAACCTGCGCGCGGCGCCAGACCACCGACGCCATCCGCGCGCTCAACGCATTGCGCCCTGAGCGCGCCCGGATTCGCGTCGAAGCCGCCGCGCACACGGGAGCACCCCAGCACACATCCTATGAGGAACGTGAAGTCGCGCTCTCCGAGGTTCGCCCTGGCATGCAAGTCGTCGTGCGGCCCGGCGAGCGGATGCCCGTCGACGGGACGGTGCAGGAAGGTCACACGCACGTCGACGAAGCGCTGATTACCGGCGAGAGCCTGCCCGTGCCCAAGGCACCTGGCGACCCGGTGACAGCGGGCTCGATCAACGGCGCGGGCGCGCTGCTCATCATGACCACCGCGACCGGCGCCGAAACCACGCTGGCGCGCATCATTCGCCTCGTTGAAACCGCCCAGGCCGGAAAAGCACCGATTCAGCGGCTGGTGGATCGGGTCAGCGCGATTTTCGTTCCGGTGATCCTGCTGATCGCGGCGCTCACCCTGGGCGGCTGGCTGCTGGCAGGCGCCAGCGTCGAGAACGCGCTGCTCAACGCCGTCGCGGTGCTGGTCATCGCCTGCCCGTGCGCGCTCGGGCTCGCAACACCCGCGGCGATCATGGCAGGCACCGGCGTGGCCGCGCGCCGCGGCGTGCTGATCAAGGATGCAGAGGCGCTCGAAATCGCCCATCGGGTCAATCTGGTGGCCTTCGACAAAACCGGCACGCTCACGCTCGGCCAGCCGTCGGTCACGGCGTTCGAAGTCCCTGACAGGCCTGACAGGAAACAGGAAGCACACGATCACGATCGAGCCCTGGCGCTGGCCGCGGCCGTGCAGCGCCACAGCGACCATCCGCTCGCGCAAGCCGTGGTACAGGCTTTCGAGCTGCGCCGGGCTGAAACGCAAAGCGCAGCGGCAGCGCTGACATCAGCGACGCTCGCAGCCTCGGCGGCCCGCGCCGTGCCGGGGCGCGGCGTGGCCGCGCAGGTGCAAGGCCAGACGCTGGCCATCGGCAGCAGCCGCTGGCTGGCGGAACTGGGCCTCGCCGTGCCCGGAAAACTGGCCGAACGCGCCCGCCAGATCGAGCAGGCGGGCCAGACGGTCTCCTGGCTGATGCGCCTGCCTGATCTACCTGATCTACCCGATCTGCCTCATTGGGCACAAGAGGTCACACAGGAAGGCGCTGGCATCGGTCACGGCGCCGATCACGCGGCCTCACCCGCCGCCGTGCTGGCGCTCATTGGTTTCGGCGACACGCTCAAGCCAGGCGCTGGCGCCGCCATCGCCCAGCTCACGCGCATGGGGGTGCGCAGCGTGTTGCTGACGGGCGATAACCCCGGCAGTGCAGCGAGCGTTGCAACGGCGCTGGGCATCGGGGAATATCACGCGCAGGTATTGCCCGAGGACAAGGCACGCGTGATCCACGATCTGAAGAGCCGCACCGGGGCCACCGTGGCAATGGTCGGCGATGGCATCAACGATGCTCCGGCGCTAGCGGCGGCTGATATCGGCATGGCGATGTCGACCGGCACGGACGTCGCCATGCAGGCCGCCGGTATCACGCTGATGCGGGGTGACCCAGCCCTGGTGGCAGATGCCCTCGATATCTCGCGCCGCACGTGGCGCAAGATTCAGCAGAACCTGTTCTGGGCTTTTATTTACAACCTGATCGGCATCCCGCTGGCCGCGCTCGGCTGGCTGAATCCGATGCTGGCAGGCGCTGCCATGGCCTTCTCCAGCGTCAGCGTGGTGAGCAATGCGCTGCTATTGCGCTTCTGGCGCGGCCGGCATGAATGAACGCCCTGGCGTCGCCTGCAACGCATAACAGGTAACAGGCAACGGGTAAAACAACAGGTAAAACCATGAGGGTTTAAAACCGGGGGCTGTAATCTGGATCAGGATGGCGAGCCCGAACCTGCAACGGGTCGGATTCAATCAACGTCACGGGAGGGTCGCCATAGATGGCGGATAAAGGACTGGTGCGCAGCGAAGCGGAAGCGATCTGGGCAAAAGCGCTATTGGCACTGAGCAGCATGCCGCCCGCAAGCAGGTTGGCGATCAGCGAATGCAAGGTTTTATTCCACATTTTCAAGATGAATCTCCCGTTCAAAATGCCTCATGCGAAGGCAGGTACCGCAGAAAAATCCGGGTTCTGCGGCGCCGAAGGGAATTCACTTTAGCGGCAATGCAGCACGTCAAATGTGAGTTCTTGTAAGAAGACGTTGCGAAGCGTTGAGTGCCTGCATCGTGCCTGCATCCTGAGCGGCAAGCCGTGCGCACCCCGCCAGAACGCGCTAGATCATGCCCAGCGCGATAGCCTTGGCGACGGCCTGACGACGTGTCGGCACGTCGAATTTACCGAGAATGTTACGCACGTGATGCACAACGCCATGTTCGGAAATCCCCAGTAAAACCGAGATATCCCAGTTGGTCTTGCCACTGGCGAGCCAGTTGAGCACTTCGTTTTCGCGCGGCGTGAGTTCGGGCCGCTGCTTGAGTGCATCGCCCTTGACGATCTTGTGCATGGCTTCCTGCATCATCGTGGCGATGAACGGCCCCCACACCAGGTTTTGCTTCAGATGCGCTCCAGCACGACGGCGGGAGCCCGCCACCGACATGCTCAGCAACGCGACATCGCCTTCGCGGGAATGCACAGGAAACGTCGCGCCCGTGCCCAGACCATAGGCCAGGGCTTCCTCACGAAATTGCTGCTGGGCGGCTGAACCGTACATCGAATCGCTCCACACCAGCGGCGCCAGCGAATGCAACGCATGATTGACCGCAGGATCAATCGCGGCATAACCGTTCGCCTCGTATTGCTCGCGCCAGCGGCTGTCGTAATTCGATTCGATACGCGCCTCGA
Organism: Paraburkholderia hayleyella; assembly: GCF_009455685.1. Lineage (NCBI taxonomy): Bacteria > Pseudomonadati > Pseudomonadota > Betaproteobacteria > Burkholderiales > Burkholderiaceae > Paraburkholderia > Paraburkholderia hayleyella. The sequence goes on from NZ_QPES01000002.1 coordinate 766,846, forward strand.
CCCGTACGCCATCGACAGCAAAACGCCCCGCATACAAGACAGCGGAAAAACCCAGTTGACGCGTCACGCTGAAAAATTGCTCGCGCAGCGTCTCGACATCCGTACAGGAGCCCAGCGCGAGAACCGCAGGAAGATGCAGCGAATAATCAGGAGCGAGTGGCATGCCTAATCCTGTTAGCCCTGTCAATCCTGTTAGTCAGACACCCCTTGGCAGACTCTGGCAAAACAGGAACGTGCAGCAGCCAGAAAATAACGTCCCGTTTTAACTTTTGTCTTAAGTTTTCCAGCATCGTTAAGAATCCTGATGTTGACGGCTTATCCTACCTGTTTTTGTAGTAGCGGCGTTTAAATCACCAGGCTATAGTTTGCTTGCCTTCCGAGGGCAATTTTCTTCAAGAGGTCAAAGACGCGATACCCACCGGGGTCTACCCCATACGCACCAAGAGGTCATCCGTCTTTTTCATCTTTCTGCTGTACTTCTTCGTAGTTTTCCTTCGTAGTTTTCCCTTTGTCAATAAAGCATACAGGTACGCGCCTAGCGGGTACCTGTTCCCTTTGGCATGTCTGTCCCCTTCGTTTTGCGCGTATGCGCGGGCGCCGCAGCCTTCGCGGGATGCGGGCTGGCAGGTTTGGCCACCCCGGCATTTGGGCTGCGCATAGCCGCCATACTCGCGCCGCGTACAGCATGCGCGCTACGCACAACGGGCTTCAGCAAGGCAGACATCCCGCTGAGCGTCGTACCGAATCCATCCAGCGTGGCTTGCTGATCCTGGAGCTGTTGCGTCAGTTGCAGCAGATGCGCTTGCTGGGCATTAGCTTCGCGTGTCAGCCGGGCGAGTTGCCGCGTTTGCGTCACGCCCAGGGTTAAGACGATCAGCAACGCCACGATGACCACCGCCGCCAGCAGCCATTTCAGGCGCTGCAAGTGGTCGTTCAAGGCAAGCGGGTGTAACTCATTGCTCCGCACATCGTGTCCACTGGCTCCGCTGGCAACGGCGCCAGACGGTGTCGCTGCAGGTGGTGGGGCAAAAGGTGAACTGGCATGCAATGTACTCCAGCGCGTCGTGGCAGCGGCCCCGCCTGCACCAGACTGCGCTGCAGGCGATTGCGTGCTGGCGAGGCGCCTGGGTTCCGGGGTGGGTTTCTGAAGTGTGCTGGCAGGCTCTTGCGGGTTCGTCCTGACCTTGGCGGAGACAGCCACACGAGATACCCCTGACGGGTGTGAAGCGGCGGGCGGACTGCTCCCGAACACAGGCCCGGGTTCGGCCCTGGGTACATGGGCCGGAGCTGCCGCCGGATCGGCCACGGCCTCATTCGTCTCAGCACTCACCGCCGTAGCAGGTCCCTCGGGCAACTCAAACCCCATTAGCGTGCCCTGCCGGTCATCTATTTCAGCCATCGGCGGTTCGACTCCCTGCGGCGTATCGGTTGCTAACGGATTGGATTCAGAAGGGTAGGAAGGCATAGACATGAGGAAAGTAATGACAGCCTAAACGCGACAGTCTGACACAAGCCAAAGAAAATTCTTCCTCAACAGCAAGAAGTATCCGTTTGACTAGCGCCGACACGGAACCCTGCATAACGGACCTCCTCAGGGGACCGCCCAAACTCACACCTCCCGCTCCGGCTGCGCGCTATCTTCGCGCAGCGCCTTCACACCAGGCAGATGCCGCAACTGCTCGCGCAATACTACATATTCCGGCTCTGACACGCGATGCAACGTGATGTGCACTTCATCGCACTCCGGAGCATCATCGCTTTGCTGCATGACGAACTGCTTGACACGCGAGCTTGTGGTGCCCAACACATCGTGCAACGAATGAAACGTCAACGCGCCGCGCTCGACTAGCAGCATCAGCCGTCGCTGCTGGCGCGCCCTGATGAAGCGCTGCTCAATCGGCTTGATGCCCGCCAGCACGATCAGGATGATGATCGTCGCCGCAATCGCCACCGTATACATCCCACCGCCTACAGCCAGGCCAATCGCCGCCACCGACCACAGGCTCGCGGCCGTGGTCAGCCCGCGCACGATTTCGCCGCGCAGCAAAATCGAACCCGCGCCCAAAAAGCCAATCCCGGATACCACCTGCGCCGCCATCCGCGACGGGTCAAGCACGACATGCTCACCTTTCAGCACGTCGGCAAAGCCAAACGCGGACACGATCATGATCAGCGCGGAACCCACGCTCACAAGCATGTGCGTGCGCAATCCGGCGGCCCACGACAACCGTTCGCGTTCAATGCCGATCACGCTGCCGAGTACAGCCGCCATACACAGCCGCCCAATGAGTTCGACATTCAGATTGTTTAGCAACGCTTTCCCTCCTTTTCAGTGTCAGGTCCCGCCACGCCAGCCGGGGACCGCAACACACGATACCGCCCCTCACAGTACAGCGCGCCTGCGGCGCATCGGAGCTGTGCCCATGCCAGCGCGGATCAATTGCTTTATCCTTGGCCCCTCAGCGGGCTGATCGCCCGCGGATTTCTACTTTTTCCGCCGATATTGTAGCCAGCGCATGAGCCTCTCTTCTTCTTCGCCTGCATCCGCCCCCGTTCTTGCTGAGGCGCTACGCGATCATTTTCAGCGGGTCATTTTGCCGTTGTGGCGCGGCCCCGGCTTCAATACGGCGTTGCATCTGCCCTATGAAGCGCTCAGCGCCGATGGCACCACACCGTTGCCCGTCGTGCGTTATCGGGCGATGGCATGTGCCCGCCAGTTGTTCGTCTTCTCGGAGGCGAATGACGCAGCCCATGCGCATACGCTGTTTGCCGCTTTGCAACGGCATTTTGCCGATCCGTTGCAAGGCGGCTGGTTCTATAGCGTGGACGCACACGGCGCCCCGCTTGATACCCACAAGGACCTGTACACCCACGCGTTTGTCATCTTCGCCTGCGCGCATTATTTCGCGCGCTTTCGCAACCAAGAGGCGCGCGATGTCCTGCACCACACCTCGGCGCTCGTCGAAACGCGCTTCGCCGCGCCTGACGGGCTCCTGTACGCGGCCCTGGACCGGCCCTTCGCGGCGGTCACGGGCACGCCCATACAAAATCCGCTGATGCATCTGACCGAAGCGTGGCTCGCCGCCCGCAACGCCGCGCCTGATGCGGCATTCGATCAAGCCTTGAGCCGCCTCGGACAAGCCATCGCACGCGCCTTCGTCCATGCGCCCAGCGGCTGTATTGCCGAATTGCCGCTGGGTAGCGCGGACAACCGGCTAGAACCGGGTCATCAGTTCGAATGGTTCTGGCTGGTGCATGAGGCACGCGGGTTGCTGGCAGGTTCGGGGCTGGATGAGGCGCTGGAGCGGGCGTTTGACTTCGCCCAGCGCCATGGCATCGAGCACGCGACGGGCGGCATCTATGCCGCCCTCGATGAAACCGGCCAGGTACTGGATGGCACGCAGCGCATCTGGGCACAAACCGAGTATCTGCGTGCGCTTGCCACGCGCGGCGGCGAAGCGGCGCACAACATGCTGCCGCAGCAAATCAGGCGCTTTCAGGCGCGCTTTCTGCACGCGAACGGCTGGGTCGAATGTCGCGCGGCAGATGGCATGATCACCCGCGCCGAGATGCCCTCCACCACCGCCTACCATTTGACGACGGCTTATGCGGCCCTGCCGCGCCAAGCGCTACGCTAAGCCGCGCGTGTGATCTGGCGCTGCTCGCCGAGCCCGTCGATCCCCAGTCGCACCGTCTGCCCCGGCCGCAAGAACACCGGACGCGGCTTGGCCCCCATGCCCACCCCGGGCGGCGTGCCAGTTGAAATCACATCGCCCGGCTGCAAGCTCATGCACTGCGACAGATACGCCACCAGTTGCGCCACACCAAACACCATGGTTTTCGTGTTGCCGTTCTGATAACGATGACCATCAACTTCGAGCCACAGGTTGAGGTTTTGAGGGTCCGCCACGGCGTCGCGGGTCACGAGCCAGGGCCCGAGCGGGCCGAATGTGTCGAAACCCTTACCCTTGTCCCACTGGCCCGCGCGCTCGATTTGCCAGGCCCGCTCGGACACATCATTGATGACGCAATAACCCGCGACGTAGTTCAGCGCATCGGCCGCGTCGACGTATTTCGCCGCCCGGCCTATCACCACGCCCAGCTCGACCTCCCAGTCGGTTTTTTCCGAGCCGCGCGGAATCTCGATGCCGTCATTCGGGCCAGTGATCGCGCTGGTCCATTTATTGAAGACGACGGGCTCAGGCGGCACCGGCAGACCCGATTCAGCGGCGTGATCGGCATAGTTCAGCCCAATGCAGACGAACTTGCCGACCTGGCCCACGCAGGGCCCAAGACGCGGCTCGCCCGGCACCAGGGGCAGCGTTTGCGGATCCAGAGCGCGCAGACGCGCAAGCGTTGCGTCCGCCAGCGTCGCGCCCGTGATATCCGCGACCACGCCCGACAGATCGCGGATACGGCCCTCTGTATCTAGCAAGCCCGGTTTTTCTTCGCCTTGCGGCCCATAACGAAGCAGTTTCATCGTTGCGTGTCCCTTGTAGGTTGTCTGTTGTCTGTTGTCTGTTCAGTGAACCGTGAAAATGCGCAGCATGCCGTGTGCTAGCCGCTGGGCTAGTTCGACCAGCCGCCGTCGATCACATGCGCCTGGCCGGTGGTAAACGCGGACTCGTCACTGGCCAGATAGAGCGCCAGCGCGGCAATCTCGTCCGGGGTGCCGATGCGCCCCATCGGCTGGCGGGCGACAAACGCGGCCTGAATAGCCGCCACGCTCGCGCCCTGGCTGGCCGCCTGCTCGGCGATACGCTGCTCAAGCGAAGGCGAAGCCACCGTGCCAGGGCAAATGGCATTGCAACGTACCCCGCGCGTGACGAAATCAGCCGCCACCGCCTTGGTCAGGCCAATCACCGCGGCCTTCGACGCGCCGTATACAAAGCGGTTAGGCACGCCCTTCACGCTTGAGGCCGCCGACGACATGTTGATGATCGAGCCGCCGCCCCGCTCCAGCATCGCGGGCAAAAAGGCGCGAATCGTCCGGTACATCGCCTTCACGTTCAGATCGAAAGCGCCATCCCAGTCGGCTTCGCTAGCTTCGAGAATCGAGCCCGCGTGGACATAACCCGCGCAGTTGAAAAGCACGTCGATGGCGCCTAACTCCTGTGCCAGCGCGTTGACCGCAGCGCTATCGCGCACGTCGAGCAGGCGCGCTTCAAGCGGCAGGCCAGCCAGGGTATCGAGACGGATATCGGTTGCAATCACGCGCGCGCCTTCGCTCGCAAAACGCAGCGCGCTAGCCAGCCCGATACCTTGTCCAGCAGCAGTGATCAACGCGGTCTTGCCAGCGAGTCTTTGTATCATCGACTGTCTCATTTCAAAGTGTGGTTGAGTCATACCGGGTATAGCAACGTGAGGCAGCGTGAGCCTCCTACCCCTCTCGCGGGCTTACAGCCGATAGAACGTCATCGCGTTTCTGGCGAAGATCGCCTCCCGCTCCTGTTCCGTCAGGCCTTCAAGCAACGCCCGGGCGCTAGCATGCCAGCGCAGATAATCGCCATTCAGGTTCAGCACAGGCCAGTCGCTGCCCCACATCAGGCGGCCAGGGCCAAAGCTCGCCAGCAGATGGTCGACGTAAGGACGCAGCGTTGCATCGGTCCAGCCCGGCGCAGCCTCGGTAGCGAGCCCCGACAGCTTGCAGTACACCTGAGGCAGTTGTGCCAGTTGTGTCATCGCCTCGGCCCATGACGCGCGTCCCGCTCCACCCGTGCGGATCGGTGGCTTCGCGCCGTGATCGATCACGATGCGCAGCGCCGGAAAGCGTGTGGCGAAGATGGCGAGCGCCTCGGCGTGATGCGTGAAGATCAGTGCATCGAAGGCCAGATCGTGTTCAATCAGGGCTTCGATGGCGGGCGTGAGACCTGGATTGTTAATCCAGTGGTGATCGGGCAGGTCTTGCAGCATCGGCCGCACGCCCTTGAATTTCGGCTCGCGCGCCAGATCGGCCAGCAGCGCGGGGGCGCCGGCGTCGAGCAATGGCACCCAGCCCACCACACCGGCAATCGACGCCTCATGGCGTGCCATGCTCAGCAAGTAGCGCGTTTCTTCGATGGTCGGTGCGGCCTGGACCACGACCGTCTGGCCAATCCCCGCGCGTTTGCGCAACCCGGTGAGATCGGACGGGCCATACGGGCGGTACAGCGTGGACTGCTCGGGTGTGAGCCAGCCATAGTCGTTGCGGCCAGGATTCCAGTAGTGCTGGTGGGCGTCGATATGCAGCATGGTCAAACCTCCTGCAAGGAAGAAGCGCAAGTAGAAGCGCGAGTAGAAGCCGCAGCGGCAGGCGTGGGCGCGCGCGCGTCGAGCAAGCCCGCATCGCGGAGATCGCTCCATAACGCGGCAGGCAGCGGCTGCTCGAATGCCGCCAGGTTCTCGCGCACTTCAGTGGCGCTGCGAGCGCCGGTCAGCACGGTCGCCACGGCGGGATGGGCATACGGAAACTGCAGCGCCACGGCCGCCAGCGGCACCTGATGCCGCTGGCAAAGTGCGTCCAGTTGCGCCACGCGAGCGACGATGCCAGCCGGCGCCTCGGTGTAATTGAATTTCAGCTCACTGGCGTGGCCGTGGCCGCCCGATGCGCTCGCCAGACCACGCGCCAGAATGCCCGAATTAAATACCCCACCCAGCATCAGGCTAACCTGACGCGCGGCGCAGGCAGGCAGCAGTTCCTCTAGCGCCGCCTGCTCCAGCAGCGTGTAGCGGCCTGCCAGCAGCGCGCAATCCAGATCGAACTCGGCCATGGCGTCGAGAATCACCGCGCTTTCATTGACCCCCAGCCCAATCGCCTTGACCACGCCGCTGTCGCGCAGTTGCGCCAGTGCCCGGAACCCGCCGCCGTCGGTCAGTTGTCGCCAGTAATGCGCGTGACGCTCGCCATGCGTCATGCGGCCGATATCGTGAATCAGCACGATATCGACGGGGCCGATGTCGAGCCGCCGCAGGCTGTCCTCAAACGAACGGAGCATGCCGTCGCCGCTATAGTCGTAACGCGCTTCGAACGGCAGCGGGTTGTGCCAGCCTTCACGGCCATCGTAGGGTGTCGTGCGCGGCACATAATGGCGCCCAACCTTGGTCGACAACACGTACTCGCCACGCGGATAGCACCGCAGCGCTTCGCCCAGGCGAAGCTCGGCCTTGGTATGGCCATAGTGCGGCGCGGTGTCGAAGTAACGCATGCCCGCATCCCATGCAGCCGCGACGGCAGCCTGCGCCTCGCCATCGGACAGATCGCGGTACAGCCCGCCCAACGCTGCACTGCCCAGGCTCAAGGCCGTGAGTTGCACGGTACTGCGACCCACGTTACGCCGTTGTCCGGCTCTCAGGCCAGGCTTGTCGGTCATGAAGCAGCTCCGTTACTCCGTTATTTCGTTATTTCGTCTGGCGTGGGGAAATGCCAGACGCGCGTGATTCAGGGCGAGGCGCGTGACCTCATGCCGCGCGATCAAACCGGCTGCGGCGCCCCCGGCAGCGCCCGCACCACGGGCGAAGCCTGCTGCGGCAGGCACGCGGGGCCTACCGGGTCAAAACGTTTGTACGTCAGGATGAATTCCTGGTGGCCCAGCTGTTCGGACTTCGACGCCATGCCCTGCGCCACGGCCCGGGTCAGCTCGAACACTTCGCGGCCCACATCATCGAGCGTGCCGCGCCCTTCGAGAATCCGGCCCGCGTCGATATCCATGTCTTCGGGCAAGGCCCGGTACGTCACGGGGTTCGCGCACACCTTGATCACCGGCGCCAGCGCCGAACCCACGACCGAGCCGCGCCCCGTCGTGAACAAGATCATGTGCGCGCCACAGGCGATCAGCTCGGCAATTTCGGCGTTGTCGCTGATGTTCGGAAAACCAAAGCGCGGCTCGCCATCGGGCACGACGTCCAGCAGATACAAGCCGCCAGCAGGCGGGATATCGCCGGGCTTGATGATGCCCATGATGGGCGACGCGCCGCTTTTCGCATACGCGCCGAGTGATTTTTCTTCCTGAGTGGTCAAGCCGCCATCGGCATTACCCACCGCGAAACTGCCATGGCCGAGGATCGAGTAATAACGCGCGGCCTTGGCCACGCAGGCGACGATGGCATCGCCCAGCTCGGGCCGCGCCGCCCGGCTTTTCATGTGAAATTCGCAGCCCACCAGCTCGCCGGTTTCTTCGAACAGGCACGTCGCGCCCGCCTCGATCAGCAGATCGAACGCACGTCCCACGGCCGGGTTGGCCGTGATGCCGCTGGTGCCATCCGAGCCGCCGCAGATCGTGCCGACGATCAGCTCGCCGAGCGCCATCGGCACACGTGCTTGCGTACCTAACGTGCGCCGCGCCGCGCGCACCCATTCGACGCCTGCGCGGATCGTGCTGCGCGTGCCGCCGCTGTCCTGAATCGTCAGCACCTCGACGGGACGTCCGCTGGCGCGCACGGCATCCACCAGATAGCGCTTGTTCATGCTCTCGCAGCCTAGCGAGACGAATAACACGGCGCCGACATTCGGATGCGTGGTAAGCCGCTCCAGCATTTTTTCCGCATAGCTGTTCGGATAGCAGCCAGGAAAACCCAGCAGATGCACCGGGGGAGCCGTTTCTGGGGGGGCGGTGGTTTCAGGAATGTCAAGGATGCCGGCTGGCGCGGCAAGCGGCGTGAAATCGTCGGGCAGCCAGCGGAACGGCGCCACGATTTCGCGTGCCACATGATGCGCACATTCGACCAGATACACGACCGCCACGATATTGCGGATGCCCTTGCGGCCGTCCTGGCGCAAATAGCCCTGCAGGACGGGACGTGCGGCGGACTCGGCAGTCAGGGCAGGGGCATCGGTGGTCATGATGGTGGCTTCAGTGGGGCACAAACTCGTGGCCCGAGTCATGGGTGTAAGTGGGCAGGTAGTCGCTTGCCAGATTATGTGTATGCAAATGCTCGCCACGCGCCACAGGCACGGTGGCATGACCGATCACCGCGCCATAGCGCAGCACTTTTTCGTCCTGGCGCAGCGCATGGCGCGCCAGCTTGTGACCCAGACCGATGGTTCGCGCCAGCGTCACCCATTCGCCCTCGATTTCGACCACGCTCCCCGCTTCAAGCTGCGCCGCCGCAATCAGGCAGTTGTCCTGGGGGCTAAGCAGGATCAGGCGGGAATCGGTGGCAAGCGCCAGGCTCATGGGGTCTCCGTGCGCGGCTCAGTGCGCGGCTCAATGCGGGGCTTCGCCGCTGGCAAGCCGCGCGATCATCAGCGAGCCAAGGATGATCGCGCCGTAAATCGCCTGAATCCAGAACGAGGGCACCTGGGCGAGCGTCAACAGGTTTTGCACGACACCCAGCAGCAAGACGCCCGACAGCGCGCCGAGCATCGTGCCCTTGCCGCCATCGAGCGAAATGCCGCCAATCACCGCGGCGGCGAACACCGTGAAAATCATGCCGTTGCCCTGGTTCGCATTGATCGCGCCCACATAGCCGGTGACGATGAGCCCGCCTAACGATGCCAGCACGCTCCCCAGCACGAACACGCCCCAGGTGATGCGCTCGACCCGGATACCGGCTGCGCGGGCTGCTTCGGGGTTACCTCCGATCGCATACAGCGCGCGTCCCAGACGGTGGTAGCGCAGCATGAAGGCGGCCAGCCCGAAGGCCAGCAGCGCGAGCCAGACCGATAGCGGCAAACCCAGCACCAGAGTGGTCGCCAGCGCGAAGAACGAAGGCGGCAGATCGAACAGCGTGCCGCCCTGGGTCGTCCCCACCAGCATGCCGCGCAACACGATCAGCATCGCCAGCGTGACAATGAACGCATTCAGCCGCAGCCGCACCACCAGAAAACCGTTGATGAAACCAATCAGCGCACCGGTGCCGACAATCGCCAGCAGCCCCACCGCAGCAGGCCATTGCAGGCCAAACCCGGCGGCTGCGGCAGGCATCACCAGCATCGCGCCTACGGCTGGGGCAATACCCACGGTCGATTCCAGCGACAGGTCGAACTTGCCGGTCAGCAAAATCAGCGCTTCGGCGAGCACCACGAGCGCCAACGCCGCCGACGCGCCCAGCACGCTAATCAGATTCGCTTTCGTCAGAAAACTCGGGCTGATCCATGCGCCCACCAGCAGCAGCAACCCCAGCGCGGGCAGCAAGGCGAGATCGCGCAGACGGAAAAATTCAAAACGCGCCCGCACTCCACGGGTCGCGGCCCCCGCACTCAACACCGCGCTCGCCGCACTAGCAATACCCGGTTTCATGGCAACTGGCTCCTTCATCGTCATTCAACATCCTTCAAGGGCTGCGATCAGGTCGTGGTCATGCCAGCCTGCGGCAAACTCGGCCACGACACGGCCACGGAACATCACCAGCACGCGGTCGCAGGTGCGCAGGTCATCCAGCTCGCTGGAGGCCACCAGCACCGCGCGGCCTTCGGTCCGCACGCGTTCGATCACCGCAAGCAAGCTCTCTTTCGATTTCACATCGACCCCGACGGTGGGATCGATCAGCACCAGCAAGCCGGGGTTGGTCGCCAGCGCGCGGGCCATCACGACTTTTTGCTGATTGCCGCCCGACAGCCCCGCCACCGCATGCGCAGGCCCCTGGGCCACGATGCCGAGCATGTCGATGGCGCGCTGGCCGAAGGCCTGTTTTTTGGCGGGAGAAACCAGGCCGAAACGGCCTAGCGTGTGGGCGATGGTCATCGACGCGTTTTCTGCCACCGATTGCGTCAGCACGAGCCCCTCATGGTGCCGGTCCTTCGGCACGCAGCCCACGCCGCAGGCCAGGGCGCGGGGCACGTCACCGGACGGCAGCGCAACGCCATGCATGCGGATCGCGCCGCTACGCGAGCGGCGCAAGCCCGCGATCGCTTCCGCCACGCTGGTGCGGCCACTGCTGCTCGCACCGGCCAGCCCCACCACTTCGCCGCGCTTCACCGCGAACGACACCTCGTGATAATCCGCCCCGCCCAGCGCCGCCACCTCCAGCACAACCGGCGCATCCGCCGCCAGGGCTTCACGCGCGGCGGCATCCGCGACGGCGAGCCCGCCGCGCTCGCCTGTCATCGCTTCGATCAACGGCTCGCGCGGCAAGGTCGCCACGGGCGCGCTGACGATATGACGCGCATCGCGCAACACGGTGACGGTCTGGCAAATCTCATACACTTCCTGCAAATGATGCGAAATAAACAGGAACGTAACGCCTTCACGCTGCAACGTCGTGATACGACCAAAAAGCCGCTTGATGGCGGCGCCATCCAGTTGCGCAGTCGGCTCATCGAGAATGATGAAACGCGCGCCATATGACAGCGCCCGCACAATCTCCACAAGCTGGCGCGCTTCGACGCCCAGATCCCCCGCGCGAGCGTTTTCGTGAACCTCGATTTGCCAGTGGTCGAGCAACGCCCGGGCTTCACGGCGCATGGCGCGCCAGTCGAGCAGGCCACGGCGTCCCGGCTGGCGGTTGAGAAACAGGTTCTCCGCCACGCTCAGCTCGCGGATGATCGTCGAATGCTGATAGACACAAGCCACGCGTGCACGCCAGGCCTCGCGGTCACTCAAAGCGGGAGCAGCCACGCCAGCGAAGCGCACTTCCCCGCTATCCGGACCGCGCAAACCGGTCAGCAGCGAAACCAGCGTTGATTTACCCGCGCCATTGCGCCCAACCAGCGCATGCGATTCGCCAGGCATCACGCTTAGATTCACGTTTTGCAAGGCCGCCGTCGAACCGAAACGGCGGCTCACGTTGCAGGCTTCGACCACAGGGACGATCGTGTCAGTCAGCGGCGCGAAACCAGCAAAATCGGCGAAATCGGAAAAAGTAGCAGAGAGCGCGCTCATTTGAGGGTATTGCCCCACAAATTCCGCTCATCGACATTCGCTTTGGTCACGAGGGGCGCGGGCAGTTGGTCCTCGAGCGTGCCGTTGGGGCTCTGAACGATCACGCTGCCATGCGCGGTAGGGCCGGGCTTGAAGTGCTGCCCAGCCAGCAAGGCCTTGAGGTAATAGAGCCCGTACTTTGCGTACAGATCGGCCGGTTGCGAGATGGTGGCGTCAATCTCGCCGTGGCGAATCGCCTCCAGCTCATGAGGAATGCCATCGTTGCTGACGATCACAATATGTCTGGCATCGCCCAGGGCAAACAGCATCTGTTTGCGCCGCAGGGTTTGCAGCGTGGGCGACAGATAAACACCGCCCGCCTGCAGGTAGATCGCCTTGAGATCAGGATTGGCGGTCAGCAGGCTGTCGAGTGACGTCGCAGCAACGTCGCTTTTCCAGCCCGCCGGGATTTCCAGCAAGGTCAGACGAGGGTAGCGTTTCATGCACGCCCTGAACGCCTGCGAACGGTCACGGCCATTCACCGAACCCAGATCGCCCATGACCTGTACCACCTTACCTGCCGCCACGTGCGTACCAATGTACTCACATGCTTTTTCACCATATGCATGGTTGTCCGCCCGTACGACCAGCGCCACCTTGCCTTGCGTGGGCGCAACGTCCACGGCAACCACAGGCACCTGTCTGGCCGCAGCCGCGTCTAACGCGCGGCTGATCGCGGCCGAATCCAGGGGCCCCACAACAATGCCTCGAGCTCTCAGGTTCAGCATGTTGTTCATGTCGGTGATCTGTTGCATCGGATCACCATTCGAATTGACCGGCGCCAGTAAATCCAGGCCCAGCTCCTTCGCGTACTGCGGCAGATAGTTGTTATAAGACTGCCAAAACGGCGAGGTCAGTAGCGGTAAAACCACGCCAACCCTGCTCTTGTCCGTCGCCTGGGCCCATGCCTGAGCACTCAATGCCAGGCTCACCCCGCAGACAGCGGCCATACCCGCTACCGCTAGCAAGGTGCGCCGCCACAACCGGTGAACCGCATGCGGCCCTCGTGCGAACGTCATGTCTCTCTCCTGATGGGGCTAACGCGCCCCGATTTAAGCCAACGAGGTTAAACCGGGCCTGACCGCCTGACGCTTTTTCTCAAAACTGACGCGTCTTAATTCATCAATGAACGTATTATTCATATGCAAATAGAATACGTCAAGAAATGGATTGGGTCTGTGAGGCCAGGACTTTCCCCAGGCTGGGTGCCCCCATTGCAGAGGGCGGGCTTTACACTCACGCCTTTGTGACATTTAGACCCGGCGCGTTCACGGACAGACACACGCGTTGACGCTCGCGCGGCACACGAAACCCAACGGATCGAACACCGATGATGGAAGAACAGGAAAAAACCGGGAAAGACGAGAAAGATGAGAAAGACGATGCCGACCGTTATCGCGCCCCGGCGCTGGATAAGGGACTGGATATTCTCGAGTTGCTGGCGCAGCAGAAAGACGGGCTGACCCGTGCCGAAATCACCCGGCAACTGGGACGCAATGCCAGCGAGATCTATCGCATGCTGGAGCGGCTCGTGGTGCGCCAGTATGTGGCGCGCTCGGCGGGGGGCGACCGCTACTCGCTAAGCCTCAAACTGTATGCCCTGGCACATCGCCATCCGCCCATGCAGCGCCTGATCGTGGCGGCCCTGCCGCTGATGCAGCGGTTCGCCGACGAGGCCGAACAATCCTGTCATCTGAGCGTGTACGACCGTGGCAACCTGCTCGTCATAGCCCAGGTCGACGGGCCTGGCACATGGGGCATTTCGGTACGGCTGGGCTCGCGCGTCGGGTTGATTGGCACCGGCTCAGGACGGGTACTGCTGGCATTCCAGAATGACGCGCAACGCGCCCAGATGCTGAGCGAACACACGGCCGTCAAAGGCGAAATCCCGCTCGACGAAACCGAACTCAACGCCACCTGGGACGCCGTTCGCACGCAAGGGTTTTCACAGAAAGACAGCCAGCAGACGGTCGGCGTGACCGACGTGACTTTTCCGGTGCTGGGGCCCGCAGGCCAGGCCATCGCCGCCTTGACCTGCCCGTATCTGCGACGGATCGACAGTTATGCCGCGCCCACGCTCGAAGCCACCACGGCGCTTTTGCGCGCGACGGCTGGTGGGCTATCGCTGATGCGTCAGGCGGACGCTTCAATGCCAGGGGAATGAACCTGGCACGCAGGCATGACGAAGACGTTAGAATGGCGGCCCGCTTAAAACCTCGCCGCATGTATTGCTCCATCGCATGCGCGCCAATCTAGACCCTCATGGCCAAACTTCTGACCGACCCCGAATTCCAGCGTTTCTCCGAACTCCAGCAAAAGCAGGCCAGTTTCACGATTACCAGCGACGAAGCCGACGAACTGCGTGACATCGTCGCTCGCGCGCAAAAAAAGCGCGATGACCGCGCCGCCGCGATGCAAGCCGTCGAAGCCCATATCGCGCAGTTCGGCATGACGCCAGACGAGTTGTTCTCGCCTGAGCAGATCGGTGAAGCGGCCCGCGCCTATGGCTTGATTCCCGCTAGCAAGAAAGAGCGCGTGCTGCCGCCGTCGATCACGTTCAATGGCAAGCCCTATCCGTGGAGCCGCAATCTGCCTGACGAAGTGCGCGTACCGCTGTTCGAGGCGTTTCGCGCGGGGCTATCGGTGAAGGAATTTATCGCTACGCCTAAAGATACGTTGCGCTGCGCCGCGGCCATCGCGCGCCTGGAACGCGAAACAGGCGCGGCTTATGCGAGCGAGTGGCTGGAAGAGCTTGCGCTGACGCGGCAGCATATTGATGAGGCTGCCGCGAAGCTGGCGAGTTAGCGCGCGAGGCAATCGCGCGGCGCTTTCGCCCGGGCTGGCTGTGCTGGCTGTGCTGGCTGTGCTGGCTTGTTACCGCGCCTGTGTGCGGTATGCCGATCAGGTCATCGGGCGCTTCGATGACCCTGCCAGCAGGGTCAGTCACATCAGTTCGATATGGTTACTTCCACGCGACGATTTCTTGAGCGCCCCTGTGCCGTACCGTTATCGGCTAGAGGTTCGGCATCGCTTTGTCCGCTCATGTCGATATGCTGCAACGGTACGCCCGAGGCGGAAAGAATTTTTGCGACCTGCTGTGCGCGTGCTTCGGAGAGCGCCTGATTGGTCCCCTGAGGCGTCGTACTCGCCGACAGGTTGTCGGTATATCCGGTAACACTGACGCGTGCGGCAGGCGCCAACGTGGCGATGGCCCGCCCTGTCGAAGCCACGACAGAAGCCCACCAGGGCGCCACGGTCACCTCGCCGGAGGCATACATGCCGTTGAACCTGAGCGTCAGCGTGTTCGGGTAGTTTGCCTGGTCCTGGCGCAAATCGACGTTCCCGGCAGTTATCTCGTCGCGCAGGCTCACTTCGAGCCGCTGCGCCAGGGCATCGAGCGATGACGTCGCCAGGACGGCAGGCTGGCTGCGAACCCAAGGCGCGAGCACTGCGTATCCCGCACCCCCGAGCAGCAGCGCCGTGACCAGGCCCGCCAGAAGCCACACCCGTGATCGGCGAACCTGGGCAGGCCGCACCCACGGATCAACGCTCTGCCGCGGCAACCGGAGCGGAACCGGTTCACTGTCACGCAGGGCGCCCAGACCGCCGGTCACCACCACGTCATGCACGTGTTTGCGAATGCTCATCAAGCTAACCAGATGAGTGTCCGCATAGCGGTACCGCCCCTGAAAACCGAGATCGAGAATGTTCTGGTACAGCTCGATCAGGTCGAGATGCTCGCGCGGACTGTGGAGCGCCTCGTCAATCAAACGAAATAACCGGTCACCCCCCTGGCGATCGTGGTCCAATGCAACCGCCAGGCTGTTTGACTGCCAGTCAGCGCCCGCCATATTGCCCTTGCCCCACTGTGCCTGCATCGCTGCTTCGTCGAGGGCCGTGCACAAGCCGTAGCTCGCGCGGACCACGTGATCGGCCCGAAGCTTCAGTTCGTGACAAACCCGCGTAAACATCCTGAGCTCATGCTCCAGCCATTGGCGCCGTTGCGCCACGGCCTCAGGGTCCAGCATGGCAGGCGTGCTAGCCAGTGCCAGCAGCAAGCTGCGTGCGGCTTCATGCAACGGGTTGGGCGCTTGTTCTGCTGCCCTGAGGCGCACGGCAAGAGGCAAAGAAACCTGCACGCCGGCCTGATTTTTCAAATCGGCTGCCGCAACCTTCATCGTGTTCACCTCCTGGCATTTATGGATTCGTGGATTCGTGCATTCATGGAGTCACCGGAGTCACCTTGCCCAGCGTTCCTGGCAACATGCCGCGCGGCAATCCGGGCGGCGGGCCGCTATCCGCCAGACCGAACACAGGCATCGACGTCGGGCAGCGAAACGTCTTCAATACATCGCTCGTCAGCGGGTTCGCTACGCTTGCCGCGCTCGCCACATCGAGTACCGCTTTGCGGCCATCGAAATCGAACGCGATGCGGGTACGTCCAGGCGTTGCCGTTGCAACAATTTGCCCTTTCCGCAGCAGCCGCATCAGGGCCCAGGGGCCATCCGTTGCGAGCGTCGAGGTGTCGGGACGAATGCGCGGACTGGCTGTGATTTCCGTATGCACACCACCACGCGGCCCGGGCCACGATACGGCGAATGGCACAACCGGACCATGCTGATAGAGCGACGTCTGGCCGTCGATGTCGAGCGACAGGCTCATGATCGTCGGATCAAGTTCAGGAATCCGGATCTCGGCCTTCCACGTCAGTTGCTTGTGACCCGGATCGTTGAAGAAAACCTCGCGGATTGTCTGCGCCTGCTCGAACGGCTTGAGATCCGGGCCTTGCACCGGTTCCGTCGCACCGGGCAGGGTCCGGTAGCGCCATGGCCTCGCGGAGGTGTCAACGAATGGCGCGAGTGTCTTCGCAAAGAAATCATCAAGCACCCCGCCCTGGGCGAACACGCGGGTGAAGTCGTCGATACTGACGTCACGCTTGCTGTCAGTCGCAAACGGATAGTTGCCCTCGATCGTAAGCCTGCAGGTATCCCCAACCACAGCCTGCATCTGGCGCGACAGCAACTGGCCCATGCCCTGATTGACCTCGCGCGAACCGTCCGTGGCAAGTTGCAGCAGGACCGCCCGAAAAGGTGCGGGCATCGTGTCGGCCGCCATCTTGAGCTTCGCTGCGGCATCGTTCGCGGGTGGCATGCTGTTGTTCAGCAGCGCGTTGTCGGACACTGTCAGTGCCGTGAAGTAATCGTTCAACAGGTTCGTCACGCCATCAAGCCCGGTCTTGCCAGCCTGCCCCGCCACTTGCTGGCTTCCTTGAGCCTCGGCATTGCCGCTCACGACCTCACGCAACGCAGCGAAATGGTTATCGACCTGTTCACGCTCGATCCGTTCGGATGCACGAATACCCAGTGCCTTGCCGGCTTTCTGGTTGAGTTGGTCGGCCGCCTTCTGCAACAACGAACTGTCTGGGTTGGACGTCGGTTGCGTCAGCGTCGTTTCGTGAACGGCTGCGCGCGCCAGACGCGCAAGCGGAGAATCAGGGGCCGCGAAGCGGCGCAACACCTGAAGATTGAAAGCGAGGCTTGTGCCGCTTACCGTCCGGATATCGTTGAGAAATGCGTCCCACTGCTGGGCATACTCCATCAGATACGCGCGCCGGATCGCATCTGTCAGCGCGTCGTCCATACCGCCTGGGTCGCTCACTAACTCAGCCGTTTTTTTTTTGAGCGGAATCGGGCAAACCCGCTGGCAAACCGGCCAGATACGACCGCCCCATGACCCACGCGTCGTCATCCTGCGCCGCCTGGACGAACTCGGGAAGCCGCTTGTCGAACAGATTGCGGTAACCATCGAAGGTGAAGAGGCCTGGCACACCCCGCGACAGCGGCTGGCCGCTGGCACGCGTAAACACCGTGCCCGCCTGCGGACCCACCGCGCGCAGCAGCGTGAACTCATCCGGCGCTTCCTTTTGCATCGCGGCCTTTGCGCGCTGGTAAAGGCGCTCCGTTGCATTACTGCCATCAAGAAACGATCGGGCTTGCTGGATTAAGGCATCGTTCCGGATCCAGGGCGACTGCACAACGCGTTCGCCCGAGAAAAGCTGTTGCACGTGCTCGATCATCGACGCCCGGCCCCCAAAAATGGCCGCGCTATCGTTTTTCGCCCAGTCGTCCAGCACCCATGCCTTGACATCGCCGGCACTGAATTTCGCCTTGTCATAGAGCATCAGATACACGCGCAGCGCTTCGTAGGTCGTCTTCGCATCCTTGTTCGCCATCGCACCTGAGATCACGGTCTCCATCCGGCGCACGATCTGCGGCAGCAGCAGATTGTCCTCAAGCGCATCGTAGGTGCGACGGCTTTCCGTCACGATGCCAGGAGGCGTGTAGAGGCCATAACGCCATGTGCTAGCAGGGCTGGACACATCGAGATTCGGGAAGACCGGCAGATCGCGTGCTTCAGTCAGCACATCGGGGACGGCTGCGGGCTTCGGCTCCTTATAGAGTTGCGTCACGCGGCTCGCTAGGGCCTGCACCTTGCGTTCGACGACATCGAGGTAGCCACTGTTATTGCTGAAACTCACGCGTAGACCCAGCGCGAGCCAGACAAACAGCAACAGCGCGAGGGCATGCCCCATCAGGCGTAGCAACCGGTAACGGTATTCCCAGCGCAGGTTTGGGCTAACGAGATGGGCTTCGGGGAAAACGACGCGGGTCAGCACATCGTGCAGGAAGAAGCTCCGGTGACCTTGGGCGTGCACCGGAATCACAGCCTCGCGCGCCAGTTGCGGCGCAAGACGTTGTACGACCGTGCGGGGCGCCGCCGCAATGTCACTTCCGCCTTGCTGCGCGCTCGTGAAATAGACGCCGCGTAACGCCGCGTGAAGCTGCGTGTCGTCGTAGCGCGAATCGAGAAATATCCGCTCGATCAGGTCAACCAGCGGCCCGATCAACGCAGCAAACTCCTCGGGCAATGCCGCGAGCCGCCGTCGCCGGCTAATGTCGTACTCGTCCTCGAGATGCGTATCGACCGAACTGGCAAGCCGTTCCTCAAGCTGGACGAGTTCATGATGGCAGCGGGCCCGCACGCTCTCGCGCGCTACCGTGCCCGTGTCGGACGGCAGCGTGAAACCCCACACTTGCGCTCGGCCTTCCGCCGTTAGCTTGCCAAAATATTCGGCAAAGCCCGTCATGCGATCCATCTTCGTCACAATGAGGTAAACGGGAAACCGGATGCCCAGCTCCCGCCTCATGTCGTCGAGCCGTGCCCGCAGCGCTGCGGCTTCCGCGATACGGGCTGGCTCGTCGGTACTCACTAGCGTGGCCAGATCGACGCTCAGCAACGCCCCGTTGACAGGAACACGGGGACGATGCCGGCGCAGGATGCCAAGAAAACCGAACCATTCGGCGCGGTCGACCTTCTGCCGGTACGTGTCTCGATATGACGGTGACGAAACCGGCGGTGCACTCGCATCCGATGCAGGTGCCACTGCGGCTTCCGGGGCCGTGGCCGTCATTCCAGCGCCGTTTGCCCGCGCTTCATTTCCTGCTCCGTCCTTTGCTTCGCTCTCTGCAACGTTCTGGCTGATGGCTGTTTTTTCGTCCGGCTGCCCAGCCAGGACTGGAATATCCTCCACCGTAGAAGAACCGTGGCGGGTGTAGTAACCCGCCGTGTCGAGCAATACCGCGTCATTGGTCAGCCACCCATAGATGGGGGACGCGTCGGCCACCAACGCTCTAGCCGCGCGCTGCATCTGCTCTGCGACGGGAAACGACAGGCCACTGTTGAGCAAGGCACTCGTCTTGCCCGAGCCGTTCGCTCCAAGCGTGATGTACCACGGCAACTCGTACAGGTAGCGCTTGCCCTGGAACAACCGGCCGGGACCGCGCACGCCTGTTCGCAACGATTTCAAGCGTAGCAACGTGTCAGACATCATCGCCGCGACTTCCTGCAAACGGGCTGCGGCCAGTGATTCTTCCTTTTTGCTGCCGAAACTCAGCACTTTTTTCAGGAACTGGTCATCGTCACGCATCTTTCTCAAAAGCCTGAACGTCCAGTAGAGGACGAATACCGCCATGACCAGTGCGATCGTGATCACTCTGGCCGACACCGGCACGAACGGTTCAGTACGGCCAAAAGAAAGCTGCGGCGCGGCATACCAGATCAACAGGCACAGCAGCACGACGAACACGATGCCCGTCGATTTCTCCGCTAGCCACAACAACACCCCGGCCAGCAGCAGCGCAATCAGGAGTATGCGCATGCCCGCCCCAGCCAGCGGTTTAAGCCCGCCGAACGCGACGAACGGTCCAGCGAACCAGATCACCAGCGCGACCACAATCAGCGCGAGAAAAGCGAAAAACTGGCGCGAAACCAAAAACGATAGCAACTTCTTCATAAGTTATCCCGGAGACAAATCTGGCTCATTGCGCGACGATGATCTCGACGCGCCGGTTCTGTGCCCGCCCCTGCGCGGTGCGGTTGTCACCCACTGGATCGGCATCGCCCTTGCCAACGGCCTCAAGACGACTGATCGACACACCTGCGGCCTGAAGCAACTGCATCACCTGGGCCGCCCGCTCTTCCGACAACGCCACATTCGACGGGAACTGCCGGCTGCGGATCGGCACGTTGTCGGTATAGCCCAGCACGGTGACTTTGCCTGGCACCCTTGAAATCTCATCCGCGATCTTCGTGATCAACGGGTGCATCAATGGCTGCACCGAGGCGCCGCCAGGCTGAAACATCGCATCGCCCCGGAACGTGACCACGCTGTGTTGCGCGTCCTCGTTCACGCTCACTGTTCCGGCCGCAATCTCGCTGCTCAACAATTGCTTCAGATGCAATCGGGGTGCCTCAGGCGCAGGGGGCGTCAGGCGTGCGATATCGGTAATCTGCTTCTGCACGCCAGCACTGCGCTGCGACAGGTCGTACCTGAACCAGCCGAACAGACCAAGCAGAATCACCGCCAGAACGGTTGCGGTGATCCATACCGGAAACTCGTAGAACGACCAGTGCCTGCTTTTAACGTCCGATTGCCAGTGAGGAGACAACGTCATCGGCGCTGTGCCCCGTCGCGCGGTGATCTCGTTGTAGAGCCGCTGGCGAATCGCATCATGCTTGCGCTTGCCGTTTGTTTCGTGCCGGTAGCGCCCTTCGAAGCCGAGACTGAGAATCCGGTAGATGACTTCCAGCAGATCGCCGTGTTCACGCGGGTCTTCCAGCAACCGGCCGAGCAACAGATAAACTTTCTCGCCACCGTGACGATCTTCGTGGAAAATCGTCGCCAGCCCCTCGCTATTCCATTCGATTCCTAACGAATCTCCCTGACCCCACCGGGTCTGCATCGCGGCTTCATCGAGCGCGGTACAAAGACAATATCGCGCACCGATCATGTGATCGCGCCGAATGTTCGCCTGCTCGCAAAGTTTCTGGAATGTCTCGATTTCTTGCTGCAGCTGGAAACGCAATGTTGCGATGGCCTGCTTCGAAGCAAAACGGGCATCCGGGATATCGGCTTGAGCACGCAGCAGCACACGGGCTGCTTCCAGCAACGGATTACTGGAAGCGCGTACCTTGGCGAGACGTTCCTCGAACGGCTCGGGATCGGGCACACACAACGGCTCGCTATTGTCGGTCTCCGCGTTGCTCACCGCGGCGCTCACGTCCGCCCCCGGCACAGGCGATCGCGGGAAATTTTCTGTCGAGTCCCAAACGCCTGGTTCATTCAATGCTGCCATCGGCTCAATCCCTCACGTCATTCGTCACACGTCCAGCCGGCTCACGGCAACTCACTGCCGCACTGCGTGCGGCAGTGATCTCGCGCCAAATGGCAGCCGGCACTCGGTAAATAGCGGTACTAAATGGCTCATCCGTCACTTTCCGCTGCGACAGCAGAGCGTGGATGTAGCGGTGGCGATCAAACCCAGCGCCATAGAGGTAGGTGTGCTGGCAGAAAATTTTCCGCTCTGCCGGCTCCTCAATGCCCCAATGAAGGGCTTGCCGATATCGGGGAATAAAATCGGCAAACCGTTCCAGGTAAGGACGTTTGCCGTCAATCTCGCCATCTTCGATCATGGCCGCCAGTATTGCGTCAGGTTCCGCATGATCCGCCAGCGTATTGATGTCGGCCTGATCCAGACTGAGCAGAATGGATTGGCAGATCCGTGCACCTGTCAGTGAATCGTTCTGAATACGCTGCCACTGCAAGTGACGGCCGCGATACATCCAGCGTTCGATCGGGCCCATGAACATGCGACTAATCGGGGTGCCCCAGACGCGCAACATCACATCGATATTGCGCGGGTCGAAGAACCGGACCAGTGCGGTCATGCCATCGCCAATGTCCGCGATCAGGAAAGCCCGCAGGTGCATCGCCAGCAAATCAATCTCCACCCGGCTCCAGACCAGCGACAGGCATGGCATATGAAGATCCAGCCTGTCGAGTTCGCTCACCCAGCCAGCCTTCGTATCGTCGATCGGAACGAGGAACAGCGATGCCGAGCCCAGATCTTCTTCTGGCAAGCCAGAATAAACCGAGCGGTAAGTAACGCCCGCCTGTTGCAACAGTGGCTCCACCTGCTGCGGCCATGCCGCGGCATCGACCAGTCCCATCAGGCGAGGTCTTGAAACCGTTTTTTTCACATTCATTTTCACGCTCACAGAGTGACCGCTACAGCAGCCTGGTTCAGGCTCCATCCGGGCTGCACCTCGTTGTTGCCCACATACAGTGGCGCGGAGGTCTCCGCCAGGCCAAGGTAGGCTTGGCGCCTGTCCTGCCCAATAAACACCACTCGCGGAAAGCCATACCCACCCGGCGCGTATTCGTGGAAATACGGCACACGGAACCAGCAGCGGCTGTCATGAACGTAATCGTCGAACAGCTTCACCGCCGCTGCGGGCAACCGGCTCGCAGCCTCAACCGACGTGCACTGCCTCAGAAAACCCTCCACCTCAGGCAGCGGCGCCGCCATCACATCGTCTTCCGCACGGTAAGCCTGCACCAGCGTCGACCACGTCACGTTGAGCAGCACACCACTAACCTCCAGCCTGACCCACGGGCTATCGCTTCCAGGCTGCGCCCGTCTGACCGACAGAACCACCGGCTGCGGATGCGGAATGCCCCTTACCATCACCGGCGGCGGCTGCATCCGGTTCACCTGCCACTGTTCGCACTGCCCCGGATACAGATGGCCCAGCAGCAGACGCATATCCTCCGCACCCTGGCGCAAATCCGTCTGGTCGTTCGTCGTCGCCTCCAGCGCCCCTTCTCCAGGACGCAGGCTCACCGCGCCCGGGGGCATCCCCGGATGCGCCACCTCGCCACACAGCACTCGCCTGCGCTCGGCCAGCGCGGTATTCAGTTCATCCAGTTCCTTCTGCCGCGCACCCAGCGCAGACAGGTAACCCCCTATTCCCGATGTCAGGGCATCCGCGCGAATTCGCTCGAGCCGCATGCGCAGCGCGCTTGTCTGCGGGTCTTTACCCATCGCCTCTTTCAGGTTCTGCTCAACCTTGTGCGGTGTCTGGCGGTCCTCGTGTGCCTTATCGAAAAACGTCTGTTCGGTGATGTAGTCGCCCGTGTTGATCCGCGCGCGCAGCGTGCGCCACGCCAGCATCTGCTCCATTCCTGCCTTCAGGGCTTCTTCCACCGAACTCGCCTTCGGCACCGTCTCGCGCCAGGCGTTGAAGGCCATGACCGTTTCCGGGGAGAGCGCAAAGTCGGCGATAAGATCATCTCGCCTGTCGATCTCATCGCTGCCCAGAAGCGGTACGCCGCAGGAAAGCGCGACCCGGTACATGTCGTGCAGCGGGATCTGGCTAAGCTTGTGGCTGTCGTCACGGGGCTGCGACGTGCGGCCCTTGCCCTGTTCGTTCGGGGCATAGCCTCCGCCCACATCCGAATGCACGCCCGGGTACGCCACCTCTTCACGAATGTGCTTCCCGTAAACGGGACCGTTACGGATCGAATCCAGTGGAAAACTCATCCGCTGCTCGTGAACCGAGAACGCGTGATGGCAGAATCGCACTGCGTCCGGAATATCCAGGGCCCCGCCCGACGCCATCGAAAAGTGGCCGTCGAACAGGCCAATATCGACAGCAACGCGTGTCGAATCGGGTGGGCCAACCGAGGCGACCGTATCGAACAGCCCGACGAAGTTCACCCTGTACGGCAGTGCATATTTGCCGCTCTGGTAACCGATCCGCCCATTGCGCGCCCATTCGTTCACCAGTTTGTGCACGAACACCCGGGCGCTCGCCGCACCACGGGAAAAACCGATCGCGTTGATCCACACCTGGCTGACCGTGCGCGGCCACGCGCCTTCGTCTACCGCCTGTTTGTGTGCGATACCAAGCCGGTCTATATAACGGGCAAGGGGGAGCGGGTTGCCATTGGATACCGCCCGGCATATGCGCCGGGCGTCATCGTCCTGAATCAGTCGTCTGGTTTTATCCGAAGCAATAGCCCGATATATCGCGTTTAGCACACGCGTATAGCCCCATACACAGCGACTGCCAAATCCCACTGCCAGCGATTTGCCCTGGGTCGAATAGACCTCTTCACCAATCTCAGGAAACGGCGTACCTACGCCCGGAATGTAGAATTTAAAAATCCCCTTGTCTGGTTCATAGCGGGCGGCATTGTGAAGCCGGGATATATTCGTATGGGTGTTCCTGTGGGAATCCCGAAACGGGTTCGTCTCGACATCGTTGTTGTTCGTGCCATCGAAGAACAGGGTGATATTGAGCGTCTGTGAACATGATGTGCAAAGACCACTTACCAACGCGTGCCCCTTCCTCCTGTCAATCTCACTGCCGTTCACCCGCCCGCCCTCTGGCATCGGGTCAGCCCATCTCAGGTTCATGGCGTATCTCCTCCCCGCCGGTAAAGACGGTTCCATTCGTGATCTATCTCACCCTGTGCGATGTACGGATCGTTATCCGCAGGGCGTTCATTTACGTTGTTTCCGCCATCGTGCGTTCCATCCGCAACCATGACCCGCACACGGTCACCCGGCAGAAAAATCGCCCATACACCAGCCGCCACTCTCCCGTATTTCGCAATCTTGACGTTCTCCGCCTTGTACCAATACCCCGGCGTTTTGCCGTCCAGCTTCTTGTCGACAAGCCACCTAACCGTCAGCCTCAGTTCCGGCTGCCACACGGCAGGAACACTCGTGCAGCACATCCCCCCCCCTTCCGAGGGACGTCCATCCTCATGAGCCGGCTCGACATTCGGCCCCCCCCCTCCAATACCCGTCCCCTCTGGTCCCTCAATTCCAAAACTGTGGATGTACCAGGGCGTGTAATTAAGCGATGAGCTATCGCCACCTACCAGCTCATACTGCGGCGGCAGCGGGATCTCATCCAGCGGCGACGGCACATCGCCGTTATGCTCCTGGCAAGCGCACAGCCCCAACAGGACCACCGACAGAAATACCGCCATGGCACTGCGCCTCTTGCTGCACCTCTTGCCCCGCCTTCGATCAAATTTCATCGTTCTCTCTCCGCGATGCCTGACATCACGGCTCTCAGGTTCCTGCCAGGCCCATCTCAGGTTCATGGCGTATCTCCTCCCCGCCGGTAAAGACGGTTCCATTCGTGATCTATCTCGCCCTGTGCGATGTACGGATCGTTATCCGCAGGACGATTGTTAGCGTTATTCCCACCCTCAAGATTGCCGTCCGAGACCATGATCCGCACACGGTCACCCGGCAAAAAAATCGTCCATATGTTGCCCATCAACTCACCATACTTCGCAAGCCTGACGTTCTCCGCCTTGTACCAGTACCCCGGCGTCTTGCCGTCCAGCTTCTTGTCGACAAGCCACCTAACCGTCAGCCTCAGTTCCGGCTGCCACACGGCAGGTACGCTCGTGCAACACATCCACCCCCCTTCCGAGGAACGTCCATCCTCATGAGCCGGCTCGACATTCGAGCCCCCACCTCCAATACCCGTCCCCTCTGGTCCCTCAATTCCAAAACTGTGGATGTACCAGGGCGTGTAGTTGATCGGCGAGCTATCGCCACTTACCAGCTCATACTGCGGCGGCAGCGGGATCTCATCCAGCGGCGACGGCACATCGCCGTTGTGCTCCTGGCAGGCACACAGCACCAACAGAACCACCGACAGAAATACCGCCATGGCACTGCGCCTCTTGCTGCACCTCTTGCCCCGCCTTCGATCAAATTTCATCGCTCTCTCTCCGCGATGCCTGACATCACGGCTCCCTCACGCTCACAGAGTGACCGCTACAGCAGCCTGGTTCAGGCTCCATCCGGGCTGCACCTCGTTGTTGCCCACATACAGTGGCGCGGAGGTCTCCGCCAGGCCAAGGTAGGCTTTGCGCCTGTCCTGCCCAACAAACACCACTCGCGGAAAGCCATACCCACCCGGCGCGTATTCGTGGAAATACGGCACACGGAACCAGCAGCGGCTGTCATGAACGTAATCGTCGAACAGCTTCACCGCCGCTGCGGGCAACCGGCTCGCAGCCTCAACCGACGTGCACTGCCTCAGAAAACCCTCCACCTCAGGCAGCGGCGCCGCCATCACATCGTCTTCCGCACGGTAAGCCTGCACCAGCGTCGACCACGCCACGTTGAGCAGCACACCACTAACCTCCAGCCTGACCCACGGGCTATCGCTTCCAGGCTGCGCCCGTCTGACCGACAGAACCGCCGGCTGCGGATGCGAAATGCCCCTGACCATCACCGGCGGCGGCTGCATCCGGTTCACCTGCCACTGTTCGCACTGCCCCGGATACAGATGGCCCAGCAGCAGACGCATATCCTCCGCACCCTGGCGCAAATCCGTCTGGTCGTTCGTCGTCGCCTCCAGCGCCCCTTCTCCAGGACGCAGGCTCACCGCGCCCGGGGGCATCCCCGGATGCGCCACCTCGCCACACAGCACTCGCCTGCGCTCGGCCAGCGCGGTATTCAGTTCATCCAGTTCCTTCTGCCGCGCACCCAGCGCAGACAGGTAACCCCCTATTCCCGATGTCAGGGCATCCGCGCGAATTCGCTCGAGCCGCATGCGCAGCGCGCTTGTCTGCGGGTCTTTACCCATCGCCTCTTTCAGGTTCTGCTCAACCTTGTGCGGTGTCTGGCGGTCCTCGTGTGCCTTATCGAAAAACGTCTGTTCGGTGATGTAGTCGCCCGTGTTGATCCGCGCGCGCAGCGTGCGCCACGCCAGCATCTGCTCCATTCCTGCCTTCAGGGCTTCTTCCACCGAACTCGCCTTCGGCACCGTCTCGCGCCAGGCGTTGAAGGCCATGACCGTTTCCGGGGAGAGCGCAAAGTCGGCGATAAGATCATCTCGCCTGTCGATCTCATCGCTGCCCAGAAGCGGTACGCCGCAGGAGAGCGCGACCCGGTACATGTCGTGCAGCGGGATCTGGCTAAGCTTGTGGCTGTCGTCACGGGGCTGCGACGTGCGGCCCTTGCCCTGTTCGTTCGGGGCATAGCCTCCGCCCACATCCGAATGCACGCCCGGGTACGCCACCTCTTCACGAATGTGCTTCCCGTAAACGGGACCGTTACGGATCGAATCCAGTGGAAAACTCATCCGCTGCTCGTGAACCGAGAACGCGTGATGGCAGAATCGCACTGCGTCCGGAATATCCAGGGCCCCGCCCGACGCCATCGAAAAGTGGCCGTCGAACAGGCCAATATCGACAGCAACGCGTGCCGAATCGGGTGGGCCAACCGAGGCGACCGTATCGAACAGCCCGACGAAGTTCACCCTGTACGGCAGTGCATATTTGCCGCTCTGGTAACCGATCCGCCCATTGCGCGCCCATTCGTTCACCAGTTTGTGCACGAACACCCGGGCGCTCGCCGCGCCACGGGAAAAACCGATCGCGTTGATCCACACTTGGCTGACCGTGCGCGGCCACGCGCCTTCGTCTACCGCCTGTTTATGTGCGATACCAAGCCGGTCTATATAACGGGCAAGGGGGAGCGGGTTGCCATTGGATACCGCCCGGCATATGCGCGGGGCGTCATCGTCCTGAATCAGTCGTCTGGTTTTATCCGAAGCAATAGCCCAATATATGGCGCTCAACACGCGTGTATAACCCCATACACAGCGACTGCCAAAGCCCACTGCCAGCGATTTGCCCTGGGTCGAATAGACCTCTTCACCAATCTCAGGAAACGGCGTGCCTACACCCGGAATGTAGAATTTGAAAATCCCCTTGTCCTGTTCATCACGGGCGGCATTGTGAAGCCGGGAGACATTCGTATGGGTGTTCCTGAGGGAATCCCGAAACGGATTCGTCTCGACATCGTTGTTGTTCGTGCCATCGAAGAACAGGGTGATATTGAGCGTCTGTGAACATGATGTGCAAAGACCACTCACCAGCGCACGCCCCTTCCTCTGGTCAATCTCACTGCCTTTCACCCGCCCGCCCTCCGGCATCGGGTCAGCCCATCTCAGGTTCATGGCGTATCTCCTCCCCGCCGGTAAAGACGGTTCCATTCGTGATCTATCTCGCCCTGTGCGATGTACGGATCGTTATCCGCAGGACGTTCATTTACGTTGTTCCCACCATCGTGCGTTCCATCCGCAACCATGATCCGCACACGGTCACCCGGCAGAAAAATCGCCCATACACCAGCCGCCACTCTCCCGTATTTCGCAATCTTGACGTTCTCCGCCTTGTACCAATACCCCGGCGTCTTGCCGTCCAGCTTCTTGTCGACAAGCCACCTAACCGTCAGCCTCAGTTCCGGCTGCCACACGGCAGGTACGCGCGTGCAGCAAGACTCCGCACCACCACCGGACGGACGGCCATCCTCATGAACCGGCCCGACATTCGGCCCTCCCCCTCCAATACCCGTCCCCTCTGGTCCCTCAATTCCAAAACTGTGGATGTACCAGGGCGTGTAGTTCAGCGTTAACGTACCGGCGCCTACCAGCTCATACTGCGGCGGCAGCGGGATCTCATCCAGCGGCGACGGCACATCGCCGTTATGCTCCTGGCAGGCGCACAGCCCCAACAGGACCACCGACAGAAATACCGCCATGGCACTGCACCTCTTGCCCCACCTCTTGCCCCGCCTTCGATCAAATTTCATCGTTCTCTCTCCGCGATGCCTGACATCACGGCTCTCAGGTTCCTGCCAGGCCCATCTCAGATTCATGACGTATCTCCTTCCTACTGGTAAAGACGGTTCCATTCGTGATCTATCTCGCCCTGTGCGATGTACGGATCGTTATCCGCAGGACGATTATTAGCGTTGTTCCCACCCTCAAGATTGCCGTCCGAGACCATGATCCGCACACGGTCACCCGGCAAAAAGATCGCCCATATGCTGCCCATCACCTCGCCATACTTCGCAAGCCTGACGTTCTCCGCCTTGTACCAGCACCCGGGGGTCTTGCCATCCAGTTTCTTCTCGACAAACCACCTAACCGTCAGCCTCAGTTCCGGCTGCCACACGGCAGGTACGCGCGTGCAGCAAGACTCCGCGCCACCACCGGACGGACGGCCATCCTCATGAGCCGGCCCGACATTCGGCCCTCCCCCTCCAATACCCGTCCCCTCTGGTCCCTCAATTCCAAAACTGTGGATGTACCAGGGCGTGTAGTTCAGTGCTGACGTACCGGCGCCTACCAGCTCATACTGCGGCGGCAGCGGGATCTCATCCAGCGGCGACGGCACATCGCCGTTGTGCTCCTGGCAGGCACACAGCACCAACAGAACCACCGACAGAAATACCGCCATGGCACTGCGCCTCTTGCCCCGCCTTCGATCAAATTTCATCGTTCTCTCTCCGCGATGCCTGACATCACGGCTCTCAGGTTCCTGCCAGGCCCATCTCAGGTTCATGGCGTATCTCCTTCCTACCGGTAAAGACGGTTCCATTCGTGATCTATCTCGCCCTGTGCAATGTACGGATCGTTATCCGCAGGACGTTCATTTACGTTGTTCCCACCATCGTGCGTTCCATCCGCAACCATGATCCGCACACGGTCACCCGGCAGAAAAATCGCCCATACACCAGCCGCCACTCTCCCGTATTTCGCAATCTTGACGTTCTCCGCCTTGTACCAGTACCCCGGCGTCTTGCCGTCCAGCTTCTTCTCGACAAACCACCTAACCGTCAGCCTCAGTTCCGGCTGCCACACGGCAGGTACGCGCGTGCAGCACATCCCTCCCCCTTCCGAGGGACGTCCATCCTCATGAGCCGGCCAGACATTCGAGCCCCCCCCTCCAATACCCGTCCCCTCTGGTCCCTCAATTCCAAAACTGTGGATGTACCAGGGCGTGTAATTAAGCGATGAGCTATCGCCACTTACCAGCTCATACTGCGGCGGCAGCGGGATCTCATCCAGCGGCGACGGCACATCGCCGTTATGCTCCTGGCAGGCGCACAGCGCCAACAGGACCACCGACAGAAATACCGCCATGGCACTGTGCTTCTTGCCCCACCTCTTGCCGCGCCTTCGATCAAATTTCATCGTTCTCTCTCCGCAATGCTTGACATCACGGCTCTCAGGTTCCTGCCCTACGCCTCTCAGAGCGCATGTACTCAAGTGCACGAGTCTCGCCACGTCATCACTCCACCCGGCACCCCATCCTGCAAACCGCCACGCCCAGCAAGACCCGCAAGAAGTACCGTCATGAGAGCCTTCATCATCCATTGCAAGCGATGGGGGTCACGTAGGCCACTCAGTCGCCAATACCGGTCCGGGTACTGCCAATCAGCGTGCAGCCGCACTCCGTGCGGTGACCATGCAACGCCACACGTCTGTCGCCGATGGTGAACGTCGGATGGGCTTCAATAATCTTGTTCATGCCATGTGGGCGCCCGTCTGGATACGTCAGCGGACAATCGACAAGATCATCTAGACGGGCGATCCGCTTGCCTCCAACCGTATGGGTTTCGGAACCAGAAATGACGCGGCCACCATGTGATGTTTCATCACCGACGACAATGAGTTGTAGTGCCATGTCTCTTTCAGGTCCGGATAAGGTCAACGTTTGAGGAATGTGGCCCATGCTTGCGAACAAGCCCGTCATCGAAGCCCAGCGACATGACACCCACTGCAGCGACGACATTCCTGGCCAAAAAAACACACATGCCTAACAATAAAAACGGGATTCATGGCTATGCCCCACGTTAACGTGGCACGAGCGCTGCCCCGCCATGAGCCGCCCTCGTCAGACAATCAATACAGATCTTTCTGGGCGCAAGCTCGACTCTCTGATCCTTCGGCCCTGGCATGTCGTGAACGGCCGCATGCGCCACCCATGCGCCGGACGTACCCTGCGTGATGCCGTCTGAATCCATCTGCAAAAAACTGCCTTCAACTTCGACCCGGAATTTTTTTGCATGCAAAAGAATTTCTTCGCTTTCCAGAAGAATCCGCTTCTTTGCCCTCGCAACAATCGACGCCGTCAGCGCGTTCAGCACAATGTCCGCCGCAGCGGCTACGAAGTGAATCGGCGCGGTCTGGGCAAAAAGCCGAATGGTGTCTCGCACTGTCACAAAAAAACTGCGTCCACTGGCAAGGCCGACATGACCTTCGGTCGTCACCGCGACCTGTTGCGCCGCCACGTGCACGGTCGCCGGCGTGGTAATTTCAACGCCGGCCTTGCCGTCAATCAGCAGATGCGGTTCGGAGAGTTGCGGAAAAGTGTTGCCCTCCATTGCACCTTGTCCGCGGATCTGTTCGTTTTGTGCCTTGATCGTCTGTGCCACGTCAGCCTGATGCCCGTCCGCATCCTGTGCTTCGTTTTGCTGCGCGCTTTGTGCCAAGGCCTCATGCAGTTGCTGCGCAGCCTCCAGCCGCTCAACCGTTTCACGCATTTCCTTGACGGGGGCCGATGCGCCATCCCGCGTCTCGGTGCTAATCAGCATGCCCTTGCTGGCGCGTAGTGCCCCCCACGCGTGAGTGGCCAGTTCCCACCCGATACCGCGCTCATCCTGCCGCCCTGCGTTACCCGCGATCCGCGTGATATAGCCAAGACTGAGCTGCGAGCTGCTTTCGTCGCTCGACAAATGCGCCTGTATTTTTCCGTTGGTATCGTCGAAGGCAAGCGTGTTCGCCCGTCGGCCGCCGAGCTCGCGGCTGCGGTAGCCTGCCAGCGCCTGGTTTTTCGGCAAAGCGAACGGCGGCATGTTGAACGCGTTGGGTGCGCTACCCACGACAAGCGGCAAATCCGGATCGCCATTGATGAACGCGACTTCGACCTCATGCCCGCGACGCGGCAAAAAGACCTCGCCGAACTGGTCGCCGCGCCACGCGCCGGCAACGCGTACCCAGCAACTCGATTGCTGATCGTGCTGGCCGAGCCGGTCCCACAAGAACTGAAGCTTCACCCGGCCATAGGCATCGGTCCAGATTTCATGGTTCTCGGGGCTTGTGACGACGGCATACTCGACACCGGTAATGCGCGGCTTTTCCACCGTGCGCAGCAGCCGGAACTGTTCACTGACAGGCTGAAGGACGAAGTCCGCATCGCACTGATAGCGCTGACCTGAGCCGGACACTTCGCCGGTATCCTCGATCGTCAGCTTGCTCGTGACGACCGCATATTCACGATTGGCTGCATCCTGCGGATAGTGCGACAGCATGAATGTCTGACCCGCCACGACACCGCGCAGGTTCCCCCTGCCAGAGGCCCTCAATCCCTGACAGCGGTATGCCTGCATCTGCACCTGCGTCAGATATTGCGCCTCGGTTCGCGGATCGTTATGGTCGCCTGACAGGCCAGCCGCGCCTGCCTGCGGCTGCGCATGGTCGCCCCATGTGTAACGTTCCTGCTGGGCCAGGCCGGTGTCGCGCGGGTTTTCGCGCTTGACCGTGAGATCGGCGCGCGGCCACGTGTAGTCGTAATCGACCCCGGTCACTGCCCCTGCGGTGAGCGCATGCGAAACCGACAGTTCATGAATGTGCTCCTCGTCGATGCGGCGACTATTCGGCGCCTCATAGCGAATCGTGCGGTAAGCCTCGCTGAGCGGCTTGAACGCCGCCACCGAATCGCACAACACCAGCCGATGCCGGCCTTCGCTGTGCTCGAAAAAATAGAAGATGCCCCACTCTTCCCATAACCGCTGCAAAAACGTCCAGTCGCTTTCGAAATGCTGGCGCTGAATCTCGCGCCTGGGCCAGACCTTGTTCGGCCTTGGCGTCGTCAGACGCTTTTCGACGGGGAATGGATAAGCGCCAAGTACGGCATCGGTGATCTCGATCACCGACATGTCCTGGAAGAGGCGGCAATCGCAATTTGTGCTCGCCAGCCAGAGCCAGGGCCGCAACGTCAGCGCATAGACGATCGAGCGGCCCGCTTCACGCAAGATGGCCGCGTCACTGACCACACCGGTAATCTCGCGCGTGCCCGCCCCGATGTTCGCCTGGCCTGCGTTACCTGCCAGCCCTGGAATGAAATGCCCTTTGCCTTCGAGCTGGATCGAAACGGTTACTTCGGTGCCAATGAGCCTGTCTAGATTGATATTCGCCGCGATACTGGGCGAGAACGCGAGCGCATCCGGTGTTTTCAGTTCGAGCGTGTATGTAAATAGCTCGCCAAGGGTTTCGCCGCCGCTGATCTTGACCAACGTAAAAACCGGTTGAGCGCCATACGTGGGCAACGCGGCGCCGCTCAGCGACAGGGTTCGTGGTACATCAAACAAGGCCATCTGCATCTCCGCTCATGAGCAACCTGTGTGCTTACGTCCGCACACCCCACAGTTCCAGCCTGAGCGACGGAAACTCCCCTGCGACATGCAGCGCCAAACCACCGTGACGCACGACTTCCTCCCAGAGCGGCCCGCCCTGAGTCAGTTC
Organism: Paraburkholderia hayleyella; assembly: GCF_009455685.1. Classification (NCBI taxonomy): domain Bacteria; kingdom Pseudomonadati; phylum Pseudomonadota; class Betaproteobacteria; order Burkholderiales; family Burkholderiaceae; genus Paraburkholderia; species Paraburkholderia hayleyella. The sequence continues at coordinate 800,439 of NZ_QPES01000002.1, forward strand.
GTAATAGATGTAGCCCGCATTGAAGGGAATCTGCCGCGGCGGGACAGGCAACGCCTGCAGGCCGATGCCCGGCAAATGGCTGCGCACGAGGCTTGGCAGCTTGTCCGACGGCCCGGCCTTCGCCTGCGCCAGGAACTTCTGTTGCAGCACATCCGGGGGCATCGCCGCATGAACGGCCAGCACAAGGGCGGAGAACCCTTGCATGAGGCCCGGATCAACCACCGCATTACGCATGCCGTGCCCCCGGTCCTCGAAGGCAATACTCTGTGCACTGCGCACCAGCACGGCGTTGAGCAGCCAGTGTGTGTCATCGACGACAGGTTTCAGACACAGGTGCGGCGTCGTGTGCTGATAAGGCGGATGCGTCTCGAGTGGACGACGTGTATCGGTACGCAAATGCGTTGAAAGCTCCCCCGACATCGCCAGCAACAGCGTGTAAACCTCGACGGGTGACGTGGTCGGCACACGCAGCATGTGCTGCAGCAAGGGCTCGTACCGGTTCAGGATTTGCAACAGCAGGTAATCGGTAACCGTCGCGGCGCTTGCCATGGTGTCGTCGGTGCCAGCCAGCCGGCGCGCCAGCGCGTTGCCACGCAAGCGGGCGAGATCGTGAATCTTCGTGACCCAGCTCGTCAGCAGATCGCTTGCGCCAAAACCCGATACCGGTGGCACCAGCGTGTCATCAAGCTCAATGCTGCCGTCAGCACGCATCGCCTTGACACGCGTCAGCGCGAGCCCAATCCACGCATCGCCTAGCTCCTTTTCGGGGATCAGTCTCAGCCGCAGGTTCGACAATTGCACAGGCTCGGGCGCGAGGCCGATCGAGTTCGTATCGCGCAACTCGGTATCGAACACTAGATAGCGCGCGAGCGAATCAGGGGTGTTCTCGAACGTTGTCTCTTCGCAGTTCGGCAATCGCACAGGCACCGCCAGGTAGATCACCTGCTCGAGATGTTCGGGACGAATCGTCAGCGGAGGAGGCAACGGCGTGTTGCCCGGCGCATCGAACGGCGTGCCGTCGGCAAATACACCAGCGGCGGATTTGACAATTACCTTGCCCAGCGCGAGCGATTCGAGATCGAGTGCAGCGTGCGCAAAACCAAAAAAAAACGGCGACAGCGGTGCCGCGCGCATATGCGCGTATTTCTCGAAGTAGCGATCCTGTTGCTGAAATAGTTGTGGACGAAAGAACAGCCCTTCCTGCCAGGCAACCTTGGCATACCAGCTCATTCGGACCGTCCGTTTGCTTGAGCGATGTAGTTCATTTTCTGGCCTCCTTGATCTTGACGGCCTTAGCCTCGAGATCAACAGTCAGTTTTAGTCTGGGTGTGGTAAAGCGATACCACGCCTTGTCAGGCGCGACGGGCATCGTATAAACAGCGCGCCATACGGAATTCGGCAGATCACGGTAGGCCGCAATCACACCAATCGCCGTCGTTGCCGGATCGGGCCTCCGCACAAGCTTCTGCTGCTCACCGGGACGCAATTGCAACTCGTCGCGCTTCACGACATCGTCGCCTGGCACCGTCTTGTCCCCGGTCTGGAGCGTGAAGAAATCAGCCGTCTTGAATGCGTTATCGTTTTTCAGTTCGTAGAGGCTGACGACGATCGGCGCAGCCCGTCCGCGATCATCGGGATTGACGTCAGCCTTCGCGACGACGGTTATCTCAAGCCGGATTGGCGCCTTCGGCTTAGGCTCGCCACTCGCACAGGCCGTGAGCCATACAGCACTGCCGAACAGCGCGGCAGTCAAAATCGAACGCATGCGAATTCACCTCGATGGACGACACGATGCGTCACGCGCGGAAAGGAAGACTTTCATGCCGCGCGTGACACGTTGCGGGCTTAGGCTTCCTTGTTGCCCTTGATGTCGAAGCTGGCCGTAACGGCGCCACCGCTCCCGCCTTGGGCGTTCTGCACGACGTATTCCTGCTTCACCCTGGCGAACGACAGCGACACCATCTCGCGGCTTTTTTCGGCGTCTAGCTTGCTACCTGACGGCTTGACCCGCGTGACAATCACGTCGCTCATCGTGAGCTTCAGGTATTCGAGCGGATTGCCGCCTGCCTTGCGCATCACGAGCGTGGCCTGGTCGATATGCTTGCCCGTCAGCACGTACTTCATCAGGTTCGGGCTGGCGCGATCAATGTGGTGCTCGAACGTCAGATCCTTGACGCTCGCCTTGCCTGCGCCACCGCCACTACCGGCATGCATCGTCGATTCCTGCTGGATTTCCCAGTCCCAGTTCAGCACTTCGATTTCGTCCTTATGCTTGTCATCCAGCGATTCGCCATGAATGCCGTCGATCTTCAGAAAAATGTCCTGTGCCATACGTTGTTTTCCTTTTCGTTAGTCAGTAAAAAAAGCCGTGCCTCACAAGAGGAGAGCGCCCAGCAAGCGCACACGCGGCCCATGGGGAGCAACGCTCCTGCGATGCCTGTCAAGCGACTTCCTTGATCGACGGCAGCTTCGTCACGAGCCGCAGCGATACCGTCAGCCCTTCGAGCTGGAAGTGCGGACGCAGAAAAAATTTCGCCTGGTAGTAGCCAGGATTACCTTCCACGTCCTCGACCAGAACCTCGGCTGCTGCGAGTGGCCGACGTGCCTTGGTGTCTTGCGACGAGTTGGCCGGATCGGCATCGACGTAATGCATGACCCATTCGTTGAGCCAGCGCTGCATGTCCTCGCGCTCCCTGAATGCGCCAATCTTGTCGCGCACGATGCACTTCAGGTAATGCGCGAACCGCGAGCAGGCAAACAGATACGGCAGGCGGGCCGACAGGTTGGCGTTGGCCGTCGCGTCCTGATCGTGGTATTCGGCGGGCTTTTGTAGCGACTGCGCACCAATGAAGGTCGCATGGTCGGTGTTCTTGCGATGCACGAGCGGGATAAAACCGTTCTTCGAGAGTTCGGCCTCACGCCGGTCCGAAATCGCAATCTCGGTCGGACACTTCATGTCGATGCCGCCATCGTCGGTTGGGAAGGTGTGGCATGGCAAATCCTCAACCGTGCCACCCGACTCGACGCCGCGAATCAGCGAACACCAGCCATATTGTTTGAACGAACGGTTGATGTTGACGCCCATCGCATACGCGGCATTCGCCCAGCCGTACCGGCTGTGATCCGAGCCATTCGTGTCCTCTTCGAAATCAAACTCATCGACCGGATTGGTTTTGGCGCCATACGGCAAACGCGCGAGGAAGCGCGGCATCGAGAGGCCGACATAACGGGCATCCTCGGTATTGCGCAGCGAGTTCCATGCGGCGTATTCAAGGTTCTGCGTGAAGATCTTCGTCAGATCGCGCGGGTTCGCCAGCTCCTGCCACGACTCCATCTGCAGCACCGACGGCGCCGCACCTGAGATAAACGGCGTATGCGACGCCGCGGCGACCTTGGCGATCGAGCCCAGCAGATCGACATCGGGCGGTGTGTGATCGAAGTAGTAGTCAGCGACCAGGCACCCATACGGCTCGCCACCTAGCTGGCCGTATTCCTGTTCGTAGATCTGCTTGAAGAGCGGACTTTGGTCCCATGCCAGACCTTTATACCGGCGCATCGTCCGGTGCAGGTCGGTCTTCGAGACATCCAGCACGCGGATCTTCAGGTGCTCATCGGTCTCGGTATTCGACACGAGATGATGCAAGCCGCGCCAGGCCGATTCGAGTGCCTGATAGTCGGTGTGATGCAGGATCAGGTTGATCTGCTCGGACAGTTTATGGTCGATCTGGGCGATGATCGCCGCGATGCTCTTGTAAGCGTCATCGCTGATCGTGACCGATTGCGCGAGCGCCTGCCCAGCGAGCGTCTGAACGGCGAGTTCGACGGCTTCGCGGGCTTGCTCGGTTTTTGGACGGAATTCCTTTTCGAGCAGTTGCGTGAAATCGGACGGGGTGGCCGCCTGCGCTTGCGCGGCCTGTGCTTGCTGTTTCGCCATGATGTTGATCCTCGATCGGTTCGTTGGTCAGTTCACTTCGCCCGGCTCGGCTACGCCCTCGTCGTGCGGCTCGGGCTTCGGCGCGCTGGCCAGCGATTTGAGCAGCGCCGGATCCTGCAATAGCTGGGTCACGAGCGCTTCGGCACCCGATTTGCCGTCCATGTACGTTTGCAGGTTCGCCAGTTGCGTGCGTGCCTCAAGCAACTGGCGCAGAGCATCAACCTTGCGCGCGATGGCGGCTGGCGAAAAATCCTCCATGCTCTCGAAGGTCATGTCGACCATCACCTGGCCTTCGCCCGTCAGCGTGTTTGACACGGCAAACGCCACCCGTGGCTGTATAGCCTTCATGCGCTCGTCAAAATTGTCGATATCGATTTCCAGGAAGCGCCGCTCCGACACCGCCGGGAGTGCTTCGAGCGGATGCTTGCCGGACAGATCGGTCAGCACGCCCATCACGAAGGGCAGCTCAACCTTTTTCTCCGAGCCATAGACCTCGACGTCGTACTCGATCTGCACACGCGGCGCACGATTGCGCGCGATGAATTTCTGTGAACTGCTAGCGGACATAAACCATCTCCTGAAAGGGTAGAAAGTTACCGGGCGCGGAGAGGCTCAACAGGGCGCCTCGGCTACGGAAAAAGGCATCACCTCGAATCTCAGTGCTTGCGCAGGCGGTGCGGAGGAATCGGCGACGCTGAGCGCGATACGCGCCAGCGCAACTTGTGATGTAAAAGCATCGAGCCAGAGCGCAGAGAGGTGCGGCAACACGTATTGCTCAATAAATCCAATCAGCACACGTGCACCGGTTTCGTGAACGAAACAGCGACCCATGATGTAATCGGCCACGGCGGGGTCATACGTCAGCACGATGCCGTGGCTGTCAGCCATACGCGTCACGACGTGATCCAGATGCAGACAGACGATGCGCTCAAGCGCACTGTCGGGCAGCGGCCGGTACGGCACCACGGTCACACGGCCGAGAAATGCCGCGGAGAAGACTTTCAGCAACTCGGGAACGAGGGCCTCGCGCAAGCTATCGCTGTCGGGCGCGAGTGCCGGGTCGGCACACAGGCGCGCGCTCAGATCGGAGCCCACGTTGCTGGTCAGCAGGAGAGTGGTATTGCGGAAATCAATGTGGCGGCCATCGCCATCTTCCATGTAGCCCTTGTCGAACACCTGGAAGAACATCTCGTGCACGTCCCGATGGGCCTTCTCAATCTCATCGAGCAGCACGACCGAGTACGGACGGCGGCGCACGGCTTCAGTCAGCACCCCGCCCTCGCCATAACCGACATAGCCGGGCGGAGCGCCTTTCAGACCCGATACGGTGTGCGCCTCCTGATACTCGCTCAGGTTGATCGTAATGAGGTTTTGCTCACCGCCGTAGAGCGCTTCCGCAAGCGCCAGCGCCGTTTCGGTCTTGCCAACGCCGGATGGGCCCACGAGCAGGAACACGCCCAACGGCTTTTTAGGGTCGCTCAAGCCGGCTCGCGCAGTCTGCATGCGCTCGCCGATCAGGCGCAGTGCATCGCTCTGACCTAGCACGCGGGCCTCGAGTGTCTCGGGCAAGCGGCGCACGGCGGCCACCTCGTCCGTCACCATACGGCCTACGGGAATGCCGGTCCAATCCGACACGATGGCCGCCACGATGGCCTCGTCAACCTGTGGAAACACGAGCGGGCGATCCCCTTGCAACTCAGCGAGCACGTGTTCGAGCTCACGCAGCCGCTCAAGCGGCACAGACAAGTGCTCCGGATCATCCCTGACCGCGCTTGCCGCTTCGCGCGCGGCGAGCAGCGCCTCTGCGGCGGCCATCTGTTCACGCCATCGGGTCTCGACGGCGACTTCTTCTGTCGATAGCGTGTCGATACGTCCTCGTACGGCCGAAAGGGCTTTGTCGGCATCCAGACCGATACGCGCTTCCTGCACCAGCAACGCTTCCTCCCCACGAGCGGCCGCCAGCCGCTGACGGACGTGGTCCAGCTCGCGCGGCGCCGCGTAGTGCGACAGCGCAACCCGCGCGCAGGCGGTATCGAGCAGGCTAATGGCCTTGTCGGGTAACTGGCGTGAGGGGATAAAGCGATGCGATAGCGTCACCGCAGCGCAAATCGCTTCGTCACGCACGACCACGCCGTGATGGGTTGAAAACGTTTGCGCGAGACCGCGCACCATGCTGGTAGCCGCCGCTTCCGATGGCTCCGCAACCTGCAGCAGTTGAAAGCGGCGGGTCAATGCCGGATCTTTCTCGATATGCCGCTTGTACTCGGCCCAAGTCGTCGCCCCCACGGTCCGGATCGTGCCGCGTGCAAGCGCTGGCTTCAGGAGATTGGCGGCGTCTCCCGTGCCCGCCTGCCCGCCTGCGCCAATCAGCGTGTGAATTTCATCGATAAACAGGATCACAGGAGCCGGCGATTTGGCCGCCGCTTCGAGCAGTCCCTTCAGTCGCGCCTCGAACTCTCCTTTCATGCTCGCGCCTGCCAGCAATGCGCCCACGTCGAGGCTGAGCAGCCGCACGTCTGCGAGTCTGGGCGGCACGTTACCCGAGGCAATCGCACGCGCCAGGCCTTCGACCACCGCCGTTTTGCCGACACCGGCTTCGCCTGTCAGGAGCGGATTGTTCTGCCGCCGACGCAACAACACGTCGATCATCGTGCGGATTTCAAGTTCGCGGCCAATAACAGGGTCGATTTCGCCGGCCCTGGCACGTGCGGTCAGGTCGGTGCAGTACTGATTGAGCGCGCTGCCCTTTTCTGCCAGGGGCATGGCGCCGGAGGCTTCGCCAGGGATGACGGGCGCGAGCGCGCTGTGGTCATACGAACCCTCGTTCGCCTCGGGCGAGCCGTTGATCCATGCGGGCAGGATGTCGCTCAGAGTCTCGAGCGGAATCTTGCTGAAGGCCGGGGACATGGCAAGCAGCACACGCCGCAGATCGGGCGTGGAAACAAGCGCCGCAATCAGCCAGGCCCCGCGCACGCGCTGGTCGCCAAACTCAAGTGTGGCAAGTACCCAGGCACGCTCGATTGCCGCTTCGATATGCCATGAAAAATCGCTGATCGAACTCGCGCCAGCCGGCAATGCGGCAAGCGCACGTGCGAAATCGCGCTCAAGCGTGTGGTAATCGATCCCGGCGTGACGCACGATCCGTTGCAGGTCGCCATCTGGCTGCTGCAACAGCTGGTGCAACCAGTGGACAAGTTCGACGAACGGATTACCGCGTAATTTGCAGAAACTCGTTGCCGACTCGATCCCCCGATAAAGCTCAACCCCGAGCTTTCCGAATAAAGTCTGGCGTGAAATAGTCATAATATTTTTTGTTTTGTTCGCTACGGCGCCAACACGCCGTGCCATAGCAATGTGAAATTCCGAATACTCAAATGGAAATCAATCGCAATGAACCGGATAATGCTCGCATTACCGCCCTCGCCAATTCAATTAAAACGACCACCTTGAACTGGAGTTGCATTATTCACATGAAATTCAATTAACGTCAACGCACACTGCATCTCAATAAAAACCGGGGGAAATTTTGAGATTCATCCTATTTTTCCGCTCTTTTCCACGCCAATCAGGACTAAGCCAGCAGACCACGAACTGCTATAGCAATGCGAATTGCATAAATATCCGCCAATTTATATTTAGAGCACTATTACGAGATAATTATTTTAAAATTTTCCGAATTGTTACCAACAAACGCCAATTCACTGATTAATAAAACATTGTAATTTAACAATTGATATTTTTAACAGTTTTGTGACATTTTTAAATTAACCCAACTCTTCCTTTTCATATGTCCGTCCTCAGCGACGCGATGGACGAATTAGCAATACCCGTGTTTAAAATACAGGCTTCTTTATCTATCGATCATTGATCATTGGACACGCAAATGCGTTCGTTCCGCTTGCCTTGGCATCGCCAGTCAAGCCTCTCGCACACCGAGCCCGTGCTGGGAGGCAAGAAGGCATCACATGTGGGTACAGCTCCTGAGCCCGAGCTTGAGTCTGAGCGGCAGATAACCCAAGCCGCCGGAGCCGCTCACGTCAGCGATGACATCCTGGGCGCCTTCGGGATCGGCAACCTGGATTGCGCCACAACGCCTGGGCATGGGTCTGCCGGATCTGCCTCTTCCCATGCCCAAGATGCCGCCAACGCTCCGGATGCCCTCATCGCCACACTGCATGCGCAATACTGGCGTGCGCTCAGCGCGCCCAATGCACCCCATGACGTAGCCTGGGTGCCAGCAGTGGACGAAATGCCGCAGCATCGGGCAGGCCACAACGCCAGCGACAACACAAGCCACGGCCTACACAGCCCTTCGCACGATTCCACCTCGATCGAAACACTCCTGTCTGGCGCTGTCACGCTTGAGGATGCGTTCGGCCCACTCGTCGACGTGTGCTCCGGTTTTGCCGCCGGCGCAGGCCCTGCCCCCGAGATCCTGCGACTGTTTGCTCCACCCGAATTTCACACAGCCGTCGCGCGCCGAACGCCAGCCCAGGCGCCCACGCTGACGCGCCGCGAACACCACACGCTTGCGGTAGACAGTCCGCTATCCGCCCCCTTACGCGAAGACACGAAGAACGAGAACGCGCCCAGGAAACACCATCCATGACTGAGCGCTCCAAGCTTGCTCCCGGCGCAGAGACACGGGCTATCCGAACTGTCAGAACACCGCGGCGCGCCAGCGCGCATCTGATGCCGACGCTACTCGACCGGCTACGGGACGATGCCCCGCAGCGGCAGGTCGAGGCCCCGGAAGAATATACGGTCACGCGCAAACAGATGCGCGACATCGTGCAACGCGACCTCGCCTACCTGCTCAACACCACGAGTATCGAAGACCAGATCGACCGCGCGCGCCATCCGCACGCAGCCGCATCGACCGTGAACTTTGGCGTGCCACCGCTTGCGGGCACCTTTACGGCGTCACGCCAATGGAGCGACGTTGAACGCATGATCCGCCAGGCGATTATCGCGTTCGAGCCGCGGCTGATTCCTCAATCGCTGACGGTCGCGCCCCGTCCTGCAACCGGTTCGGCCGGCGAACATCACAACATCCTCGCGTTCGAAGTGCGCGGCCTGATCCAGATGGATCCCTATCCGCTCGAATTCATGGTGCAAAGCTCACTCGACCTTGAAACAAGCCAGATTCATATCACCGGCATGCAAGCCCGTTGAGCAGCCACGCTGCACAACAAACATAACAACACAACCACACGACAACGATAACAGCGAGGCCTCTCGATGGACCCCCGACTGCTCGACTACTACAACCAGGAACTCATTTACATGCGCGAGCTCGCGGCTGAATTCGCGCAGGCGCATCCGAAAATCGCCCGACGTCTCGGCATGCATGCGGGCGAAGTGGCCGACCCCTACGTCGAGCGCCTGGTCGAATCGTTCAGCTTCATGGCCGCGCGCATGCAGCTCAAGCTCGATGCAGAGTTCCCCCGTTTCACGCAACGGCTACTTGAAGTCATCTACCCGAACTATGTGGCGCCCACACCGTCGATTGCCGTCGCACGTCTGTATCCGGACGAGGTAGAAGGCAATCTCGCCGAAGGGTATCGGGTCGCACGCGGCACGTCGTTCACCGCACGGGTTCCGGATGGGGAGCAAACGGCCTGTCTGTTCACCAGTGGCCAGGACGTCACCCTATGGCCGCTCACGATCACGGAGGCACGTCTGACGGGGATTCCGCCGGACATTCCCGCGCTGGACCGTTACGTATCGCCCGATACCCAGGTGCGGGGCGCGTTGCGTCTCAAACTTGCCACCACGGGCGACATTCGCATGGCAGACCTGAAAGGATTCGACCGGCTTCCCGTGTATCTGGCAGGCGATGAGCAGGTGTCCTCGCACCTCTACGAACTGCTGCATGCGGGTGGCATCGCTTGCGTCATTGGCACGCCCGGCGAGTTCGGCATGCCAGGCCACCCCGTTACAGCCGTGACTCAGAACGCGGTACAACACGAAGGCCTGGACCCCGGGCAAAGCTTGCTTCCGCTAACCTGGGCGAAATTCCACGGCCACAATTTGCTGCACGAGTACTTTGCCTGTCCCGCACGGTTCTGGTTCTTCGCCCTGAACGGCCTCGCTGAAGGCATGTCGCGCTTGCACGGCCGCGAGGCCGAAATCGTCGTGCTGCTCGACCGGGCACCGGGGCCGCTCGCCAATCTGGTCGATGCCTCGCGCTTTGCCCTGTTTTGCACGCCTGTCATCAATCTCTTCAGCAAGCACACCGACCCCATCGAAATCTCTCCACGCGAGACCGAATTTCATCTGGTGCCGGCACGGCTCACGCCCCTCGACTACGAAGTATTCGCAGTCGAAAAAGTACATGGACAGGTCGCCGCGACCTCCAGCCAGCTTGAGTTCCGTCCGCTTTACCAGACGCTGAACAACGATGAAGGCAACCACGGACGATATTTTTCATTGCGGCGCGAACGGCGCCTCGTTTCAGCTTCGGCGCGCCGTTATGGCACGCGCACGCCTTATGTCGGCACCGAGGTGTTTCTCTCGCTGGTCGACCAGAACGAAGCGCCCTATGCGGAGAACATCCATTTTCTGTCGGTCGATGCGCTGCTGACGAACCGGGATCTCGCCACCCTCGTGCCCCGCGACGGCGTACATGATCTGGAGACAGCGCAATCGGCCCCGGTCGCCAGCATCGGCCTCATTCGCCCGCCCAGTGCACCGCTGCCGCCGTATGCCGAGCGTGAGATGGCATGGCGTCTGATCCGCCAGCTCAACTTCAACTACCTGCCGCTCGATGAGCTAGACCATCGTGAAGGCGGCCAGGGTCTGCGTGATCTGCTGCGCCTGTATCTCGTCGAAGGTGAATCCGGGCCCGGCCGGCAGATCGAGAGCCTCATCGGCGTCAAAACGCATCCTGTCACGCGCAAGCTGCCAGGATGCGGGCCAATGACCTTCGGACGTGGCATCGAATGCGTGTTGACGGTTGATGAAACCGGCTTCTCGGGGGGAGTCCTTATCTCTTTGGCGTGATTCTTGAGCACTGGCTCGCACGGCATGTGTCGCTCAACAGCTTTACGCAAACCGAACTGCACTCGATGCAGCGCGGCCGTATCGCACGCTGGCCAGTGCGTACAGGCACGCGCGGGGTGCTATGAAACGCGCGTCCCTACCCGCCCTGCTGCACGACAGTACCTTGTCGCCCGAACTGATCGAGCAGTTGCACGCCGAGCCATGGCGCTTCGGCTTCCTGTCGCTGCTGCGACGCATCGGGGCGCACCCGGGGCTTGATCCCATTGGTACCGCGCGGCGGCCTCGCTCCGAGCCCTTCCGGCTCGGCCAGCAACCGAGTCTCGCCTTTGCACCGAGTGAGATCGCCCGTGCGCAGGCGGCGGCGGGCCAGCTCAAGATACGGCTGTTCAGCCTTGGCATGCTGGGGCCCAACGGCCCGCTCCCCCTCCACGTGACCGAAATCGCCAAGGATCGGGAGGACAGTCGGCGGGACTCCACCACGGTCGACTTCCTCGACATCTTCCATCACCGCTTTTTCACGCTGTTCTATCGCGCCTGGGCCTCAGCGCAATCGACGGCTGGGCTCGATCGCAAAAATCACGAGCAGTTCTCGTTTTACATCGCCAGCCTGGCCGGACAGGACATCGGGGAAATCAGCCAGCGCCCTTTGCCGCCCCATGCGCGGCTGGCCGCTTCAGCGCACCTCGTACGCGAATCGCGAAATCCGGATGGACTACGTGCCACGCTTGAACAGTACTTTGGCGTGCCGGTTGCCATCGAGGAAAACGTATTCCACTGGATCGCCCTCGATCCGGCCGATCAGGGCCGCATGGGCCGTCCTGGCGCGGCCGCGATCATGGGACAGGGCGCGATGCTCGGCCGCGTGGTGCCGGATCGTCAGCACCGTTTTCGTATCGTGATAGGTCCGCTCGATCTCGGCGCCTATCTACGCTTCACACCTCAAGGCGAGGACCTGCCCCGGCTCGTTGAATGGGTCCGGACGTTTGTCGGCTATGAACTGGAGTGGGAGCTCGAGTTGCGCATCAAGCCGGAAAGCGCGCCCCCCGTGGTGATGGGCGGACAGCAACGAATGGGCTGGTCCGGGTGGCTGGGCCGCCCTGCCCCGCACAAGCCGATTACCGGCATGCGGTTCGAGCCGGAACGTTACGCCCGCTATTTCAAATTCCCACCCTCGCGCCACTAACGCTAACAACAAACCATGAGCAAAAAGCACGCTGCCACGCAGAGCCAACCCGCCCGGGTGCCCGTCACGGGGACACCCGCACAGCACCACGACTGGCTCGCCCCCGTGAGCGACACAGCGCCCTGCGGCCCGGACCTCGAATACGACCATGACTTCGTGGTGCTGTTCTCCCGCACCGCCCCCAGACAGGATGTGCAGTACGGTGACTTCGTAGGCGGCCCTGATCCGCTCAACTGGAGCGAAATCGAACGCGATTGCCGCCGGCTCATGATGCGAACCCGGGACATACGGGTCGCTGGGTTGTATACGCGTTGCCGCACGCGTCTGAGCGGTGCGGCAGGTCTGCTGGAAGGAATCGGACTCCTGGCTGCATGGCTGCAAGCCTTTCCGGATGAAGTCCATCCGCAGGCAAGCGCTGACAATGACCGGGACGCCACGCTGGAAATGCGTATGAATGCGTTGCAAGCGCTCTCCGACCCCGAAGGCTTGCTGGTCGATGTGCGGGAAATCGTGCTGATGAAATCGACCGCCACCCGCCTGCAGGTGCGCGACCTTGAACGTGCCTTTGCGCATCCGCATCCGGCCGATGCGCTTGCGCCCGATTCAGTGATCCAGCAACTGCGGGATTGGCGCATCCAGCAGCACGCCACGATGAAGGCATTCGACGAAACCCTCGCAACGCTTGCCGCGATCAATGAATGGTGCACCGGACATCTTGAAAGCCATCGGCCGGATTTTTCGTCGTTGACTCACTTGCTTCAATTGCTCCACAAGGGCGAAGCTCGCGTTGAAGTTGAAGCTGAAGCCGCCTCGGACACGCGGCATGTGCTTGCGGCCGAGCCTCACGAGACCGTTCCCCAGAACATGCCGCTTCAGGACACATCCTCACCGCTGCTAGCGAAGAATGAGCCTCACGCCCGCACGAACCCAGCGGCCCCTATCCCACGCACCGGGCAGGGACTGGAGGGCCGGCAAGCGGCGCTGGAATTGATCAGCATGGCACGCCAGTGGTTTGAGGCGAACGAGCCCAGCAGCCCGATACCGGTACTGCTCAGGCGCGCTGAACGGTTCGTCGGCAAAAGCTATGCGGAAGCCGTCAAGGCGATCCCTGCGGAACTTCTGCTGCAATGGGAAGAGGCGGATCGCGCGTGACCTGCGCCAAGGCGGAAATGAAGGAAGAAGAGAGAACGGGCTCTTATGGAGAGCCCGACGACCGCGCGACGGGGCTTACATCGTGCGCCTGAATGGCGCGCCCGAATGCTCGCGCAGTTCGTTGAACACGATCTTCGGCCAGGCTTTTTGCGCCACCTCGATCTCCGAGACGTGCGATGCCAGATAAGTCGGCGCATCGGACGCATCGAAGGCAATCCGCGCCGCGTAGGCATCACTAAAGCGGCGCAACTCTGCCGCATCGTCACACGTGACCCAGCGCGACATCCGGTAACGTGCAGGCATCATCCGCACATCGACCTTGTATTCCGTCGAAAGGCGGTGCGACACCACTTCAAACTGCAGTTGCCCCACCGCGCCGAGAATCATCAAGCCACCATGCTCAGGCCTGAACACCTGGATCGCGCCTTCTTCACCAAGCTGCTTGAGCGCTTCGCCTAGCTGTTTGGCGCGCATCGGGTCCACCACTTCAACCGTCTGGAAAATCTCGGGCGCGAAAAACGGCAAGCCAACGAACTGCAGTACCTCGCCTTCGGTCAGCGTGTCGCCCAGGCTCAGCGTGCCGTGATTCGGGATCCCGATGATGTCGCCCGGATACGCTTCACTGACCGTCTCACGCCGCTGCGACAAAAAGGTGACGACGTTATTGGCGCGAAACATCTTGTTGGTGCGCGTGACTTTCAATGCCATGCCGCGCTCGAAACGCCCGGAACACACGCGAATGAACGCCACGCGGTCTCGGTGCGACAGATCCATGTTCGCCTGCACCTTGAACACCACGCCGGTAAATTTCGGCTCGTCAGGCAGCACGGGGCGCTGGACTGTCATCCGCATCGACGGCGGCGGCGCCAGATCGACCAGCGCATCGAGAATCTCCTTCACACCAAAGTTGTTGATCGCCGAACCGAACAGCACCGGAGATTGCTGGCCCGCCAGAAACGCATCGCGTTCGAATGTGGGCGTGGCGCCCGTGATGAGATCAATTTCTTCTTTCGCCCGCACCCAGCTCTGGCCGAAACGGCGCAGACCCTCCTCATCGCTGAGCGCCTGCAAGGTTTCGACTGCGCCGCCCGCCGTGTCTTGCCCCGCGCGAAACACCCGCACCTGATCGCGCTGAATGTCATAAACGCCCTGAAACTCCTTGCCCATGCCAATCGGCCAGGTGAACGGAATCGCCGCAACGCCTAGATGCTGTTCGATCTCGTCGAGCAGCTCCAGCGGTTCGCGCACTTCGCGGTCAAGCTTGTTGATAAACGTGACGATGGGGGTGCGGCGGCTACGGCAGACTTCGAGCAGCTTGAGCGTCTGCGCTTCCACGCCATTCGCGCCGTCGATCACCATCACGGCGGCATCGACGGCGGTTAGCACGCGATAGGTGTCTTCCGAGAAGTCTTCGTGGCCGGGCGTATCGAGCAGATTGATCACGGCATCGCCGTATTCGAACTGCATCACCGAGCTCGCCACCGAAATGCCCCGCTGCTTTTCGATCTCCATCCAGTCGGAGGTCGCATAGCGGTTGCTCTTGCGGCCTTTCACCGTGCCTGCAATCTGGATCGCACCAGAAAACAGCAGCAGTTTTTCAGTCAGTGTGGTCTTGCCCGCATCCGGGTGGGAAATGACCGCGAAAGTACGGCGGCGTTTGAGTTCAGAGACTGACATCGGTGCTGGAATGGCTCGTGGAATGGGATGACCCGTGGCTTGAAGGCTGGCAGTTGCCCGGGAATATCCGGCCGTGGTGTGCCACGGGCCGAGTATCTGCCATAAGTCGCGCCAGAGTCGCAGGACGCCGATGATACACGCAACCCGCCTCGCCACCCGGACCCAGGGCGTGCCACAGCGCACGTTCAGGCAAGTTCAGAGGTGTTAGAGGTGAGCGTTTTCGGGAGCGGTGAAATACCCGGTTTGAACGCGGGCTGAAGTGCCTGTTACGTGTGTTCCCGTGAGGGTGGTTGAACGCGACACACGAAGGGTTCAGCTTGCCCCGCTACGTGCAAATGGCGCGCCGAGGCTTGCGCGGACGCCTCGGCCAAGGCAACTTCCAAGTTCTTTTTTGAAACGCTGAAACCCTTTATGGCAAAGGCTTTGGCGAATTCAGCCGCGTTCTGAACGGCGGACTCTTCAGCATGCGGGCAAGCCGCTGTGCAGACTCTCGCCATGGCCCGCATAAGGCCGCCGTATGATTACGCCGGACATCGCCCAAGCATCTGGCGGACATCACGAACCCATACCGGCGCCATGACATAAGCGGGCTAAAGGTGAGTGTTTTCAGGGACAGAAGATGGGTGCAAAAAAAACTGTCACGGAGCTCACTTCACGCGGCATACCGCGCCAAAACGGATGTTTTCGCTCAGCCCGCACCTCGCCTCACTTTTTTTGACAGGCATACAGCAACGTCAGCATGCCGCTATCGCTAGAGCGGTTCACGGTTTGGAATGCGCCATTGCAGTGCACGCTAGCTTGCTGCTCACACGAGGCGAACGTACCCGTGCATTGCACCTGGGTGGTCGGCCGGCCATCGGATAAAAAGAGCGGCGCACTGCTGCCGCAAGCGGCCAGCGCGCCGCATAGGCATAACGCCAACCCGGCTGTAACGGCTGCCGTCCGCGACGGCAGCAGGCTGGCAAAAAAATAGGATGGATCACTACATTTCATGGAAAACCCCGTTTGGCACACTTTCTAAATCGATGCGATTGTGCCATGGCCCAGGGCCGGAATAACGACAGATGGCGGCCACTATTCGAGCCACCGATTGCAGCGCTCAGGCGCTCACGCTTCAAACGTTCGACCGCGCTGAACGGCACGCTGTCGCCAGCTTGCTGCACTTAACCTGTATGAGCGGCTCCCGTGCATCCTGCTTGACGTAAATGTGGCCCCGCACTGCATGAAGCAATGCGGGGCCACACGTCACAACACGATCATCCGCAAAGGTTCAGGCCCGCGGCCAACATCGGCCGCCTGGATCAGAAGCGATGACGAATACCCGCTGCAACCACGAACTGGCTGCTGCTTTGCGACGGATTAAAGCTGTTGATGATCGCTGACGTACCCGAAGCCGCACGTTGATAAAGGGTTTCGAGGTAGGTATCGGTACGCTTCGACAACTGGTAATCGATTTGCAGCGCACCTTGATTCCAGTGCGTGTCGTTACCCTTTGTGTAGGTGTACATGCCAGCCAGCGACATGACCGGCGTCAGCTGATAAATACCGTTGACTTCGTAGTTGCTAAAGCCCACCGACGGTGCCGCAGTCGACGTATCCGCATTGACCACGCCGGTGTAGGTCGAGCGCGACCAGGCGCCGCCCAGCGTGAAGTTGCCCAACGCGTAGCTCGCACCCGCACCGTAGGTGTTCTGCGTTTGCACATTGGCGTTGAACACGCCGCCAAGCTTGCTCGCGCCAGGCAGGCTCACGGATTCATAAGCGCCGTTACCGGTATTGCCGCGGCCATTGATATGCAGGTAAGCCGCGCCCGCGTTAAACCCGCCATTTTGATAATTTGCACCGACGCTATAAGCGCGGTTATTGGCAAACTGGCCTGCGCCATTGGAGAAGGCATACATGCCGCCAAAACTAAATCCGCCGAACGACGGGCTGGCGTACTTGATCGAGTTGCGCGCGAGATAGGAGTTATTCGCGTTGTCGTTATCGAACGGATGGGCGAAAGCCGTACCGCCATTGCCACCCGTCAGCGTAAACGGAGCGAAATAATCATGGATCGAATCATATTGATGGCCCAGCGTGACCGTGCCGTATGACGCGTTGTCGAGACCGACATAGTAGGGATGGTCGTTAAACGATTCGCCCGTCCCGATCGAGAAGCCACGCTCCAGCACGAAGATAGCCTTGTTGCCGCCACCCAGGTCTTCCGCGCCTTTCAGGCCCCAGTAGCTGCCGTCGATCAGGCCGCTGGTCATCTTGTACTGCGAATTGCCACCCACATTATTGGCATAGGCGAAACCCGCATCAATTTCGCCGTAAAGCGTCACGCTGCTTTGCGCCAATGCAGGTGTGCCCAGCACGGCAGCAACCGTCGAAACAGCCAGTGTAGCCAGTGTCTTCTTCAGATTCGGTGACATAAAAGCGCTTCCAGATAAACAGGTTAAGCAGTTTGAATTAATCGGGATAGAAACTGCAGGCAGGTTTTTTGTATGAATAAAACGAATGAACCTTGAGTTGAGGCTCGCTCGTTAATGAGAACGGCTCGCATTATGAAATCAATACAGTGGCGCTGTAAAGAAAAGCTTGGCGCTGTGGTGACGCTACGACGACATGCTTTCCGCATCCCGTGCGGCCGGACGCCCAGCCATGCGGCATCGGGTCGTACAGTCTGTGCTTTCTGGCTGAATGATGCGATTCGCAAGAAGGGGCGCGCACCTTATCGCGTTAAACTGCCCCTGGCAAACGGCTCGCGGGTTTCGCGCCAGGGCAATGCCATCCGCATCCTGCTTAACCCAAAGCCAAGACCCCACCCCAACCTCACGAGGATAATTGCGATGCTTAATACCGGCGCTTCCGGGTCCATGGCCCTGCTCACCGAACACGACGATACCAGCGCCCTCCTGTTGCGCTCACTGCGTCTTGAGGCAACGTCCGATGGCAAAGGCATTCTTCTCATCGAAATCGACGAATGCAAACCCGGTATCCATCGGGAAATACGCCACGAAATCACCCCTGCTGAGCTGATTGCCGCGATTCGCGCGCATGGTGCAGAATTGCCAGGCGAGCAGCACAACGGTCCACAATAAGCGGCTTGAGCTGTGGCAACACAGCGGTTTTGTACTGATCCGCGACAGCATCACCTGAACCGATCCTCGGTAATCACGATCACGCCATGCTCCATGACCTCATCGCGCAATATGGTCCGCTCATCGTCTTTCTGAATGTGCTGGCGGCTTCGCTCGGTCTACCCGTGCCCGCCATGCCCACACTGATTGCGTTTGGCGCGATGGCCTCGTTGCATCCGGGCTCGCTCGCACCTCAGTTGCTGGCTGTACTGGTGGTCTCGGTCTTCGCTACGCTGATTGGCGATAGCCTGTGGTTCCTCGCCGGCCGGCGCTACGGCGGACGCACGCTCAATACGCTGTGCCGGCTATCGCTCTCGCGCGATATCTGCGTGAAAAAAACCGAACGCTTTTTTGGCCGCTGGGGTATCCGCGTGCTCGTCGTGGCGCGCTTCGTGCCCGGGCTCTCGATTGTTTCAGTGCCCATGGCCGGTGCGATGGGCACCCGCTATCGCACGTTTTTGCGTTACAACGGCATCGGTGCCGTGCTGTGGTCAGGCACCGGGCTCGTTCTGGGCGCGCTGTTCGCCAGGCAGATCAACTGGCTCTTCGCGGGGGCCGGTCGCCTCGGGGGCATCACGTTCGTGGTGATCGTGGGCTTGCTGCTAGCCTATGCGGCCTTTCGCTGGGTGCGGCGGCGTCAGCTTATGCGCGAACTGATGGCCGCCCGTATCGACGAAAACGAGTTGTTTGAACTGATGCAAAGCGGCCAGGCACCAATCGTGTTCGATATTCGCTCAGCCGAACATCAACTGCTCGATCCGTATGTGATTCCCGGTGCGCAATTCGCGGATGAACGCCATCTGAAAACCATCATCGACACCTATGCCCCCGAGCGCCAGATCGTGATTTATTGCGCGTGTCCGAACGAAGTCTCGGCGGCCTGGATGGCCAAACAGTTGAGCGATGCGGGCTTTCGCAACGTGCTGCCGTTACGCGGAGGTCTGGAAACCTGGCGCGACGCGGGCCGTCCGCTCGATCCGCTGCCCGGCACGGAACAAGCCCTCACGGGCCCGAAAGCGGTGTCCAACGCGCTGTAGCGCCGGGCTGACTGTATGGCTAATGCTCTAGCCGCGCACGGAGTTCGCGTGCGGTTTCAAGCAGCCCTTCATAGCCCGAACGGGCATGCTCGGGCAAATCAGGATCGCCCACGAGCGTGCCGAGCGTTTCAATCAGGCTGTACAACATGCCGCGTGCCGCGCTCGCGGCGATATTGCCCGACGACACCATGTCATCGACATGGCTGAGCGCCGCATCGAGATGTTCCACGGCGGGCTTCACCGCTTCTTTTGCTTTTTGTTGCAGGTTGTCTTGCGTCATGGTGAGGCTCGTTCTGGTTTTGTGTCCGGGGATTAAAAACTGCGCGCTAGCGCTTGTGCCGTTATATACCGGATCACGGGTGGCCGTCCATGCATGCCGCACGACACAGGGCGCCATCCCCCGCAAAGCCTCACCTGTTAAAGCCGAAAAAATCAGCCTGCCCCTTGCCACAAAAAACGTCACAAACCAGACAGCTGCGCAGGTAACCGCGCAGACAATCGCAGCCAGTTGCTTTTTTATTCGCCGTTTTTATTTGCGAGGATATGGGATTCAGCATCGGTTATCTCTAGCAAACCATTTACTGCAATATCTATTTCTTTAGGCAAGGCCAGCATATTAAACGACATGACGTGACCGTAAATATTTTCCTCCTTGCCAAAAAAATTATCGGGGTTAAACAGATTCGGGGTATGCCACCACAAACGATAATCTTTATCCATAAGCCACTGGATAAGCGCTGGAGAGCTCTCCACCCGGTCGTTTTCCACGTACAGCACGGGCCGCGACTGCGCGATGATCTGCTCTGCGCCCTGCAGAACCAGCAGCTCGAACCCTTCCACATCAATCTTGATCAATCCAACTGATGCGCCATCCAGTACGTCGTCCAGCTTGATGCACGGCACAGCAATGCTGTCGCCGTCGGCCTGCTCCTGCATCTCCACGCCGCCAAAATTGCCTGTTTGCAGATAATCCTGGCGCTGAAAATAAATCGTGCGCTCTGTTTCGCCACAGGCAAACGGCCAGGCCCGGACGTTGGTGATGCCATTGAGCGCCAGGTTGGCGCACAGGTTCTGGAAAATAAACGGTTGCGGCTCGAACACCGCAAGCTGCCGCCCCTGATTGGCGCCTTCGCGGGCCAGCGCAACCGTATGCGCGCCGACATTGGCGCCAACCTCGACCAGCATGCCCGGACGTATCAGCAGTTGCAGCAAAAACTGCGATTCGATTTCGCCATATTCGCCGTATTCGAGCATGGCGCGGCCAATATAAAAATCGTGCGGATTGGCAAGCATCCAGCCGTGGCGGGTTTTGACAAGCGTTCCTGCCGCTGAAGCAGGAATAAGTGGAAATGAGTCTGTTTGCATATTAAAGAAGGAGTTTTTTATTCAGAAGAAATTGGGTTCCAGTTAAACACACAGCACTTTTTGCCGAATTTTGCCAAACGGGCGAGCAATAAAAACCACGAAAATTGTAAGTGTCGCATACTTGAAAATCAGGATAAAAGAGTTTTTATATCAAATAAAACACTCCGGGTTATAACGTTATGCGCGCCTCCCGCGTGACATCCTGAAACTAAACCCAGCCCTTATTTTCACCCCCATTCCACCCCCGGAAACCCTCACCTTAGCGCCACTACCGAAGCGAAATGCACACGCATGAGAAAATGCCACATGTTTTTTCTCTCATTATCTGGAGCCGCAATATGACATCTCCCTCGTCTCGCATCCTGATAACGCGCGCGGTTGTCACGGGCCATACCCGTGGCTTGGGCGCGGCGCTGGCCGAACAGTTGCTGTCACGTGAAATCGCTGTGCTGGGCTTATCGCGCTCGCGCAATGCTGCCCTCGCCAACCGCTATGGCACCCGGCTCAGCGAAATCGAACTCGATCTGGCCCATGCCCGGCACGTTGCGCAATGGGCTGCCCGCGATGATTTACGTCGCTTCATTGAAGGCGCGCATTGCGTCATGCTGCTGAACAATGCGGGAACGGTACAACCCGTGGGGCCCCTGGGCGCACAAGCACCGGAGGCCATCGCACAGGCCGTCGAACTGAACGTGGCAACGCCGCTGATCCTGGCGAACGCGCTCGTTGCCGCCAGCGCCCACGGGGTCGAGCGGCGCATCGCGCATATCTCCAGCGGAGCAGGGCGTCATGCCTATGCGGGCTGGAGCATCTACTGCGCGACCAAAGCCGCTCTCGATCATCACGCACAAACGGTCGCGCTAGATCAAAACCCAACGCTACGCATCAGCAGCATCGCGCCAGGCGTGGTCGATACCGCGATGCAAGCCGAGATTCGTGGCGCCTCAACCGCGCAGTTTCCGTTGCGCGAGAAATTCGATGAACTCAAACGCAGCGGACAACTGGCCACACCTGAAGACACCGCAGCAAAACTCGTCGCTTATCTGTTGAGCGAAACCTTCGGTCAAATGCCTGTCGCCGATATCCGGGAGATCGCTTGAAGTGCGGAAGTGCGGTGAAGTAAAGCCAAGGTGAGATGCTGAACCCGCCAGGCCCCCGGAAATCCTCACCTTTAGCGCCCGTTTTGATCTGGAATCCCGAGATTAGAACTTCACCTTCACCTGAAATCCTGCCGTGAATGGCAAATCGTTGGAGGGAATCGGCGGAATCAGAATGATGTTCATTCCAACACGTTTGTATTCGACCATCAGCAGGGGGGCGAGGACCGGGCCAATCGTATGATTCCGGCCCAACCCCCAGTTGCCATAGTTGTAGCCGGTAATGACCCCGCCCATCGCCGCCAGACGGATCAAGCCCCAGTGAGCGAATTCCGGTGCCCAGACCATGCCTCCATACCATGAAGGCCGTCGCAGCGAATTGCGAAAGCCGCCTCCCGTCACAGCCCATTCCGAACCGAGCCAGCACTCGACGCCAAGGCCGGGATTGAACTGCTCGAAGTCTTTTTTAGGGTGAATGTGGTACGAGCCCAGCATCGCATCGAACCAGATACCGCCCTTGCACCAATTGGCCGCCTGGGCATTCGATGCCAGCATGAACGTAACGCCGGCGAAAACCGCAGCCACTGCGCTTTTTGCGCTTTTCGCACCCTTCGCACCCTTCGTGCCCTTCGCACCCTTCGCACCCTTCGCACTCATTATCCTTTTTGCCATGCGCCGAAACCCCATGCCTTTCTTGTCACCGATTGCCTATTCAAGCCGCAATGGCCCGCTTTTCCGGTTTAACCGTCTTGCGCTGCGCACTGTACCTCAAATGATTTTCCAGCTATCTCGACACGGGAAGCACGGCCTGTGCATGGCACATCAGCCAGCCCAGTTCAGGATAACTTTGCCGCTCTCGCCGGAGAGCATCGTGGCAAACGCACGCTCGTAATCGTCGATGGCAAAACGGTGCGTGATGATAGGCGACAGGTCCAGGCCGCTTTGCAGCATCGCAATCATCTTGTACCAGGTTTCAAACATTTCCCGGCCATAGATCCCCT
Source organism: Paraburkholderia hayleyella (assembly GCF_009455685.1). Classification (NCBI taxonomy): domain Bacteria; kingdom Pseudomonadati; phylum Pseudomonadota; class Betaproteobacteria; order Burkholderiales; family Burkholderiaceae; genus Paraburkholderia; species Paraburkholderia hayleyella. Next base: position 823,015 of record NZ_QPES01000002.1, read on the forward strand.
TGATTTCCAGCCCTTTAAAGATCACATGGGTCCAGTCAATCGCCGTCTGGGGCGGCGGAATACCCAGCAACGCCACCTTGCCGCCATGATTCATCGCGTCCAGCAAGCTGGTAAACGCACTCGGCACACCCGACATTTCGAGCCCGACATCAAAGCCTTCTGTCATGTGCAGATCGGCCATGACATCCCGTAGCGATTCATGCGCAACGTTCACCGCGCGCGTGGCGCCCATCTTGCGTGCCAGTTCGAGCCGGTATTCGTTGACATCCGTAATCACCACATTGCGCGCACCGACATGCTTTGCGATGGCCACGGCCATGATGCCGATCGGGCCAGCGCCGGTGATCAGCACGTCCTCGCCAACCAGATTGAACGACAGCGCGGTATGCGCGGCATTGCCGAATGGATCGAGAATGGCCGCCTGATCGTCGGAAATATCGGCCGGAATCTTGAAGGCATTGAGTGCGGGAATCGCCAGATATTCCGCAAAGGCCCCCTCGCGGTTCACACCCACGGCAACGGTGTTGCGGCATAAATGGCGGCGGCCCGCACGGCAGTTGCGGCAAAACCCGCAGGTGATATGGCCTTCGCCCGACACCCGGTCACCCAGCTCGAAGCCCCGCACTTCCTGGCCGATTTCAACGATTTCACCGATATATTCGTGGCCCACCTGCATCGGCACCGGAATCGTTTTTTGCGCCCAGTCGTCCCACTTCCAGATATGAATGTCCGTGCCGCAAATCGCTGTGCGGCGGATGCGGATCAGGACGTCGTTATGGCCGACTTCAGGTTTTTTCACGTGAGTCAGCGTCAGGCCCGGCGCGCGTTCGAGTTTGGCAAGTGCTTTCATGTCTGCTCCAGGATCAGATAACACCGAGCGCACGGCCCACACGGGCAAACGCATCCACGGCATGGTCAATCTGCTCAGTGGTGTGGGCGGCGCTCATTTGCGTGCGAATCCGGGCGCGCCCTTTGGGTACGACCGGAAACGAAAAGCCCGTGACATAGACCCCCTCCTGCAATAGCGCCTGCGCCATGCGTGAAGCTATTTGCGCATCGCCCAGCATGACGGGAATGATCGGATGAGCGCCCGGCACGAGGGTGAAGCCCAGCGTGCTCATCGCCTCACGAAAATGGGCACCATTGGCCCGCACGCGTTGGCGCAACTGTGCGCCTTCGTCGCTGGCCAGCAATTCGAGCACTTTGAGCGAAGCGGCGGCAATACTGGGCGTCAACGTATTGGAGAAGAGATACGGGCGCGAACGCTGGCGCAACAATGCCACGATCTCCTTGCGCGCGGCGACATAGCCGCCCGCAGCCCCACCTAGCGCCTTGCCCAGCGTGCCCGTCAGAATATCGACCCGGGACAGCACACCACATTGTTCAGGCGTGCCACGCCCGTGTTCACCGACAAACCCCACCGCGTGTGAATCATCGACCATCACGAGCGCGCCGTAACGGTCCGCCAGGTCGCAAATGCCCGCCAGATCGGCGATGATGCCGTCCATCGAAAACACGCCATCGGTAGCAATCAGCTTGAAGCGCGCGCCCGCCGCATCGGCCTCGCGCAACTTGAGTTCGAGGTCGGCCAGATCATTGTTGCGATAGCGGAAGCGTTTTGCCTTGCACAGACGCACGCCATCAATGATGCTCGCGTGATTCAGCTCATCGCTGATAACGGCATCGGATTCGTCGAGCAGCGTTTCGAACAGGCCGCCATTGGCATCGAAACAGCTTGAATACAGGATGCAATCATCGGTGTGCAAAAAAGCGGCGAGCGCGCTTTCGAGTGTCTTGTGCACGGCCTGGGTGCCGCAGATAAAACGCACAGAGGCCATGCCAAAGCCTTCCGTGTCGAGGCTGTTTTTGGCTGCGGCGATGAGCCGGGCATCATTGGCCAGCCCCAGATAATTGTTGGCGCAAAAATTCAAAACCTGCGTGCCGTCTGCAAGACGGACATCCGCCGCTTGCGGGCTGACGATCACCCGTTCCTCTTTATAAAAACCATCGGTGCGAATCTGTTCCAGTGTGCGACGCAGATGGGCAAGGTATGGCTCACGCATGATGTTGGCTCCTGATAGGGTTGGCCACCTTGATGGCTGGGCGGCCTGTTATAGTCGATTTCTTTTTACCGGAAATTTTCGATTTTTCGAACTAAATTCCGGTATATCGAACGACTCTAAACGATAGGTCAAGCCATGGCAAGCCCCGCAAACCGGCGTCGTCGCTCCACCGCAGTGGCTACGGTGTCTGCAGTAACAGCCGTTGCCGCAGCGACGCCCGAACCAGCGCTGGGTATTCCGCCCCGTGTCGGCGAACAGATCCAGCGTTTGCGCAGCGAGCGCCACATGACGCTCGATGAGCTATCGCGTGCGACAGGCGTATCGAAATCGATGCTGTCCGAAATCGAACGTGACAAGGCTAACCCCACCATTGCAGTTGCCTGGCGGCTGACCAGCGCCCTGGGTGTCAGCCTGGATTCACTGTTTGCGCCGCCCAAGGCGCCAGAGGCGATCAGCATCGCGGGGCCGCACGACATTCCCACACTGAGCGGCCCCGACGCGAAGTATCAGTTGCGGGTCTGGGGACCAATCGAACTGGCGGGTAAATTCGAATGGTACGAACTGATCGTGCGGCCAGGAGGCGCCCTGATTTCGGCGGCGCACGAACCCGGAACCCGCGAGCACCTAACGGTGCTGCACGGCACACTTGAAATCGAAGCAGGGGGCACGGTGAAGCGGCTGAAAGTAGCGGACACGGCCCGTTACGTCGCAGATCAGCCGCATGTCATACGCAACCCGGGCAAAAGCGAGGCGAAAGCGTTACTGGTCGTGATTCACGGCTAGCGGCCAGCAAGTTTCGAGCACTCCGGAGCCGCCGTTACGGTTGCGCAAAATACTGTATCTTTGTACAGTATTGCGACGTTACCCGGAGTTGCTCATGACCCCTTTGACCGACCTGACCGACCTGACCGATCCTTCCGACCACGATCTGGCTGCCCGGCGCTATCAGCAAGCCGCGCGCGACCTGAACCATATCGTTCGGGGTATCGCTACGCGATACATCACACAGCAGGTGCCGCTGACCTGGCGGCTACTGCATGCCATCGAAGCTGAAGCCCTTGCTGATCTTGGTTTTGCCAGCCGCCACGATGCCGCCTTGCTCGGCCTGTTTCAGCGTCCGGGCGCGCTGCCCTATCCTGAAACCGACGATCCCGTTGATTTCGGCGCCTCTAACGCACTGCCGGCGGTTTTTGCTTTCGCGGTGAACGCTTACGAGGCCGCCCAGCAGCAAACGCGAACACTGTCCGCATCCGCCACGCGTCAGGCCACATCTCATCGCAACCGTGCCTGGGGCGGCTAACGCGTATGCCCTCGAACACGTCAACCGCCATCTCACAGCACACGCCCACGGACCTTTTCAATCAAAAACGTGAAGACTGGTACCTTGAACCACGTATCGCCTTTGATACATGGCTGGCGCAACAACGTTTTCGCCATTCGTCAGCGGATGTCTATCGTGCGCAATGGGGGCTTTTTCTCGACTGGTTAAACGCACGGCACAAGACGCTCCTGACGGTCGATACTCCAACCATTGCGCATTTCGTCGCCGGGTTGTCCATTCGCAAGCCACAGCGCGTTCGTTATTTACGTTTGATCGAACGGGTGCTGGACCACGTCAGGGCGATCGAATTCGCGTCCTCCAATCCAGCACGGTTCATTGCGCAAGACGGTGAAGCCACATGGCGCAATGCCCGCAATAACGATCCTACCGGGTTCTTAAGCGTGACTGAACGCGCCATGCTGGTCGAACATTTGCGTTCGCCGCTCCCAGATGGGTTATCGGCCTCCCAGCGCTGGAAAACGTGTCGTGACCGGGCGTTGATTGCTGTTTTTCTTGGCGCGGGTGTGAAGGTGGGCGAAGCTAAAAACTTGACCGTTAGTTGCATTAGTTGCGTTGAGGAAACATCTTTCTTGCGTGTCACCGCCGCTCATCCGGCCTTTACGCGACAGATACGTCTCTTGCCGTTTGCCGCCTGTATTCTGGAACGCTGGTTGGCCGAACGACGTCTTCGGGCATTGTCAGGTGAGCTCCTGTTTCCCGCTTCACCGTCGGGCCGTCCGATGCACAAGGCAACGGTTTTGCGTGCGGTCGATACGCTAGTTGAAGATGCAGGAATTAGCCCGTCAAGAACACAACGCGCTAGCCCACAAACACTCCGTAATTCGTTTGCCGCCAGCCTGTTTGATGACGGCGCTGATCCTGAAGAAATCAAGCGGTGGCTTGGTTTTGTACAGCCTGTTTCGGTCGCCCGGCTACACCTGGCATGGAAGTGCTGGCAAGTACAGTGCGCTGAACCTTCAGCGCGGGACAGTCTGCCAGACGCTGAAAGCACTCCCGAATAAGCTCACCTTGTGCTTAAAACGCATCGCACAAAAATGCGGCCCGCCGCCCCGAGAGCCGTTTTATTTATTCCACGAGTCACGAAAGCGCCGATGGCGATGGGGAGAAAAAATGGGCAACAGCGTCCAGTCTTGATGACCGCGCACCTGATGAATGCTCACACTCGGGGCAAATAAGTTCGTGCTGGTCATTCGTCTGGACAAGCTCTGGTTCACCCTTGTCGCATTTAGGACAATGCGAAAGCAGTGGTATCTGGTTATCCATTGCCGTACCGATTGCATCGAGCTCCTGCGCCGTTAGCCGTCCATCGCGCGCCAGCGAGTACAGCAAAGCCGTGACAGCAGGATCGTGATGCGGTTGCATACGCAATCGAGCCAGTTCTTTTGTCAGTACGTCAAGCTCTTCCGCTTGCTCGTCAACCTGAGCGCCGAAGCGGTCTGCCTGGGCCTTGGTCAAGGCTAATTGTTGAAGAAAATCGAATTCCTTGCGGTTTGCATCACGAACGCCCGACTGATACGTCGCAGCCATCCCGCGCAGCGCGTCCAGCTCAACCAGCATAGGTTTCACGCGACGCTCCGCAGCATCGACGGCTTCCTTGATTTGCTGCGCGTAGTGTTCAGTCCGGTCGCGCAAATCGTTGTGCAGCGTTTCAATCCGGTCACGTAAAGCAGTATTAGCCGCCTGTTCAGCCTGTAATTGTTCGCGCAGCTCCGTGTTTTCAGCGCTTGCCCGTTGCGTTAGTGCCTGCCGTGTTTCCTGCAGAGCATCGTGTCGTGCCTGTGCATTGACCAGTTCGGTTTCCAGCTTGCGAATGCGCTCCCAGGCTAACTGGGTTTTTTCTTCTGCGCGGCGCATGGTTTCGCTGGTTTCGTCCAGACGAATGGCTGCGTCATGTGCTTGCTGCTCGGCCAAATGACGACTTTCATGCAGTGTTGCGCGCTCGTTGTCGAGTTCAGCACGCGCATAGGCTTGGGCTTCTTCAAAAAGTGCGCCTAGCAGCTCACCCGCTTTTTCTTCAAGAGCGGGAGGAATCGCGCCCGTGCCTATCCGGATTTTTGAAACGTTACGAATGCGTTCCCAAAAATGATCAATGTCTTTGGGGATATCGCTCGCGCTTCCGATTTGAGTTAAATCGCGCACTGCGGCCATGGTGGGCCGCACACCCAAATCGAAGAAAAGCCGTTTGCAGGCATGAAGTGAAAGTTCTTGCCTGCGAGTGCCCGCTTTTCGCATAGCTTCGAGTTCTTGCCGGATGAGCAGGCGTGTTTCGTCAAGGTTCATTCGTCTCTATCGATCTATTGGATAGGGTGAAACGTTTTAATAATAACAAATTACATGTATTTTGCTACAAATCGTTCTGTTTAAAGTGATTCCATGACCTAGTTAGCGTACTGAGCGAGGGAAAAACCGATACTCATCGAGCTATTGCCTTTTTCTGTGAAACAACGCTAAATTTTGTCTATAAGCTATTGATATAAATCAATTATTTTGTATTTTCCCATCTTGCCATGATGTTTCACGGAAAACCGGTGCGATGGGGTTCATGAAGTTATCTGTGAAAGCTCGACATTGTTCTTGAGAGTAATAGAAGTAAACACCTTTGAACCTAGTTAAAAACGTTAACGCCATGGCAAAACCTTTACTGGCAAGGGTTTCAGCGAATAAAGGTGAATCTTTGCGGGAGACTGGGTGAGGGCTTGCAGGATCTTCAGGTGATGGGGTTCAGGGATGAGCGTGAGAGGGTCCGGGATAGAACGTGAGTGAGTTCAGGACAGGGTTTCATTTCAAGATATCCCAACGGTGAGGTTTTTCGGGATCTGACACAGCAGCAAGCTTGGTCAGGCTTAGTTTGGGCTGTTTGGAGGGCGGATTAGTCAGGTGAGAAGGTTCAGGCGAGTTAATTGGCCGTATTTGACCGGGTTTGCAAGGGCGAAATGAGGAACGGGTGAGCGATCACGGGATAAAACGAGGTCGTGAGGTGAGATTTTTCGGGGTTACTTTCAAAGCTCAAGCCTGGATTGGGGTTGTTCTGTTCCTGAGGTGAGTATTTGCAGGAAGACTTGACTAGCCGGGCCCAGGAAAGCAGCGAAAGCTTGAGAGGGTGAGGTCATTCGGGAGCGGGTGGAGGGCGCTTTGTGTCTTGAGTGGCGGGATGATTCCCACGTAAAAGGTGAGTGTTTGCAGGAGAGATTGCCCTGTTTGGGCACCCTGTCGTACCCGTCTGTTGAATTAAAAGTTGGTGGTCACTTTCATAAAAATACATATAAATCATAGAGTAAGAGGCCGTCGCTATCGGTTCGCTTAGGCTTGAGGTGAGGTTTTGCGGGACTCTGTGATGGCGCGTTGATAGCAAAGCTTCGGTGGTTGAAGGCTCATTGAGGTGAGCTGATTCGGGAGATTCAACGGTAGCTGGAACAAGCTTGGCATAGTGCGTAAGTACAGGAAATGATTGAGTATTTTGGCCGGCTGAACGAATGGTGAGACTTTTCGGGGGAGGAAGGGCTTGGCCAGATTGAGGTTCACCCATGCCGCTGGTGGGAACGGTAGAGGGGTAAAGGTGAGGCTTTTCGGGTGCGATAACGTGACGGGTGTTGGCTGTGTCGGCCGAATGCCTTGTGTTTTATGGCGTTGGCGCAGGCAAAGGTGAGGGTTTTCAGGGGATGAAGGGTGTGCTGGCAATTTGGCGTCAAATTTAATGTCTGTTTGCTGGAGCGGCTCAGGGATAGGTGGCGTGCATTCTGTCGCCGATGTCGGGTCGCTTATGACGCTACTTCAGTATTGTTCAGTATTGTTTCGTATGAAGGTCGCGCGAGAGGATGGCAAAAAGCTCGCCGGTGCATGAGAACCGAACCGGGCAGTCGTGAAACTGCGACAACTATTTTTGGTGAGGTGATACGGGAGCAAAAAAGGCGCAAAAATTTCCGCCGATCTGGGCCTCGTTGGCGGAAATAAGCCGAGCGCTTCGGCAGCATAAAGGGGGACTCAAAAAGTATCATCTGGGCAAGGTGAGGGTTTGCGGGAATCATTCGAGGTGAGTCTCGAACGGTAAACGTATTTCACCCCTAATGGTGAGCCTGCTCCTGTAGACGGGCATCACCCCGGACGGTATGCTTTGATCCAATCCTCCTACACCGTACCCACGC